>JAJYNF010000242.1 GCA_021786455.1 Acidobacteriota bacterium | reverse complement strand
TGGGCAAAGGTATAGCGGCTGGCGTTGTCTTCGCCGTCGGTGATGACCAATAGAACTTTCTTACTGTGGGTGCCCAGCTTCAGATGGTCGAGCGAGGCGTAAACGGCATCGTAAAGGGCAGTGCCGCCGCGCGAATCAATTTTGTCCAGCGCTGCCTTGAGTTGCTGTTTGTTCGCAGCAAAATTCCCCGGAGTATCCAGGTAATATTCATCGTTGAAGTTAACGACGAAGACCTGGTCGAACGGGTTGGAGGTTTTGACAAACGTGTAGGCAGCAGCATTCACCGAGGGACGCTTATCGCGCATGCTGCCGCTGTCGTCAATGACGATTCCCATGGTCACCGGGACGTCGGCATGGCTAAAAACGGCCAGGTGTTGCAGGGCACCGTCCTCATAAACGCGGAAGTTATCCGCCTTTAGCCCGTTGACCATGTGTCCCTTGTGGTCGAGCACGGCCGCGTGCAAGACCACCATGTTGACGTTCACGTTGATCGAATAGGGGTTGCGCTTCGTGGCTGGCGTGGATGGAACGGAGCGGCCCCAGGCTGGCGCCACGCATCCTCCAGCCAGCCAGGCAATTATCACTAACCAAGCTGAGACCGCGCAAATCCGGAAATTCGCCTGGGCGGCCCGCTTATTGAGTAGGGGCATAGTATCCCGTTCGAGCATAGACCTGAAGCGGCGGCAATCCTCGGGGCGGGTCGAGTTTCACCTTGATGCGCCGCCACCGGCCGTCGCGCACCAAGTTCGAGGGTTTGTAACCGATCACATATTCGTTGCGCAGTTCGATGGAAATTTTCTCCGCGATGTCGGGCAGCTCGTCGGGGTCTTCCACGCTGAACATTCGCCCCCCGGACATCTGGGAGATCTCCGACAGCAGGCTAGGCCCGGCGGCTTCTTCCGGGGTTCGGTCTCGCAGGGAGAGTGGCTCGAAGACGCCGATCGAATAGATTTGAACGTCGGATTCCTGAACGGCGCGTTTAATGTCTCGCACCGTGTAGCGGCTGTGGTTGTCGCCGCCATCGGAGATAACAAGCAGCGCTTTTCGGCTCAGCGAGCTTTTTTTCATCTCCTCCAACCCCATGTAAATAGCGTCCAGCAGCGCCGTTCGCCCGCCCGCTTTTAGAAAGAGCAGTTGGTCCTCAACCTTCTTGTAATTCGAAGTGAAACCGCACAGCAGATGGGGGCGGTCGCTGAAATCAATCGCAAAGTATTCATCCTCCGGATTAGATGTCTTGAAGAACTGGATGGCTGCTTCCTTCGACTTCTGAATTTTATCGGACATGGAGCCGCTGACGTCGAAAATTAGGCCAACGGCAATGGGCGCGTCTTCCGTATCGAAGGTGAGAATCTTTTGCGGCACCTTGTCGTCATAAATCCTGAAGTTATTGCGGTCGAGGCCGGTCACGATGCGGTCGTAAGGATCGGTGACCGTCACGTTGACCGTCACCATGTCCACGTTGACGTGAATGGGCAGCGAGTCAATGGGGGGCCGGATGAGATGAAGCCGGGCCGTGCCGGACAAGTTGGCGGATGACCGGGACGGCCGACTGCGGGCGGCAACGCCCAGCGCCGCGCACGCCAAACCCGCAATGGCTATTTGCACTGCTCGCCGAGCGGATTGTCGCCTCAAAGGAGGTGCCACCGTCTGCACTCCTTCTCCTCGGCCCGGGCCAAAGGGAACTACGCAGCTTCGCCGCTTGCCCCGCGTTTTCCGGTCCCCGCCCTTAGTCTGAGACTCCCTCTTTATCGCACAACCGAAAACGAATTTCAATACCTGTTGAAATAAAAAGCCGCAGGTTGCGCCTCCACTCCTCGCAGCTGGGTTTCGAGCAAATTTGAGTTCTCATCTTCGCAATCCGGGTTAAAATAGCATCTCTTAAAAATCGACTGAGGAGGTTTCATTGGCAGAAATTGATCTGATCGTTGGGCGGGAAATTCTGGATTCGCGTGGCAATCCAACGGTGGAAGCGGATGTGCGGCTGCGCGACGGGGCCTTCGGGCGTGCGGCGGTTCCTTCCGGCGCGTCAACCGGCGAGCACGAAGCGCTCGAGCTGCGCGATAACGACAAACGGCGCTATCACGGTAAAGGCACATTGCAGGCGGTCGAAAACATCAGCGCCGTGATCGCGCGCGAGCTCGGCGGACACGATGCCGCGAACCAGAGCGAAATTGACAGCCGCCTCATCGAACTTGACGGAACCCCCAACAAAGGTAATTTGGGCGCTAATGCCATTCTGGCTGTTTCGATGGCCGTCTGCCGCGCCGCCGCGCGCTCGGCCGGCCTGCCGCTTTACCGTTACCTCGGCGGAATCTCGGCGCGCATGCTTCCCGTGCCGATGATGAACGTCCTCAACGGCGGCGTGCACGCGGACAACACCGTGGACTTCCAGGAATTCATGATTATGCCGGTCGGAGCTGAGGTCTTTTCGCAGGCGCTGCGGATGGGCGTCGAAACGTTCCACAGCCTCAAAAAAGTTCTCAAACAGCGGGGCTATTCGACCGCGGTGGGCGACGAAGGCGGCTTCGCGCCCAGTCTTAAGTCAAACGTGGAAGCGGTCGAGCTGATTCTCGAAGCCATTGACGCTGCCGGTTATTCCGCCGGCCGCGACATCGCGCTGGCGCTCGACCCCGCCTCGAGCGAAATGTTTCGGGACGGGAAATACGTTTTCTACAAATCCGACCAATCGGCAAAGACCGACGAGGAGATGATCCGGCTTTATGCCGACTGGGTACGGCAATATCCCATCCTTTCGATTGAAGACGGCCTCGCGCAAGACGATTGGGAGGGTTGGAAAAAGCTGACCGACGAACTGGGTGACAAAGTGCAACTGGTGGGCGATGACCTCTTCGTCACGGATACGGAGCGGCTTTCCCGCGGTATTGACGAAGGCGTCGCCAATTCAATCCTCATCAAGTTGAACCAGATCGGCACCGTGACCGAGACCATGGAAGCCATTGACCTCGCCCGGCGCAACGGTTACACGGCGGTCGTCTCTCATCGCTCGGGCGAGACCGAGGATGCCTTCATCGCCGACTTTGCCGTCGGCCTTCAAACCGGCCAAATCAAAACCGGCTCCGCCAGTCGCACGGACCGCATCGCGAAATACAACCAACTGCTCCGCATCGAAGAGGAGCTCGGCGACGCCGCGCTGTTCCTCGGCAGAGATGCGGTGAATTGCGCGGAAACCTAGTGCGGAGGGGTTAGGGACTGGGAATTAGGGTTCAGGGCTACGACTTTGTCATCACGATCAAAGCCAAGGAAGATGTGGAAAAGCTAATTGCCATCCTGAAGGGCATTGTGGAACAGCAGCGTGGCAAGGAAGTCCGTGCGGTAGGAAAGCCGTGAAGGACTACAAGGAACTGGGTGTTTGGCAAAAGGGATTAGTTCTGACCACGGAAGCGTACAGGGTTACCTCAAGGTTTCCGGATGACGAGAAGTTCGGACTAACGTCGCAAATCCGCCGGGCGGCGGTTTTGATCCCTGCGAACATTGCAGAAGGATGGGGGCGGGGAACAACGAAAGAGTACGTCCAGTTCCTCCTCGTCTCCAGAGGTTCGCTCATGGAGCTTGAGACCCACGCGATCATCGCGCGCCAACTTGGTCACCTCTCCGAACCGCAACTCACTACCTTTCAGCGCATGATCGAGGAGATCGGACGAATGCTGAACGGCCTCGTCCAATCGCTCAGAGGAAAATGAGGAAGGTCTTGTTCGCCGCACCAACTCCTAATCTCAGCTCTGCGGCCCCCTAATCCCTCATCCCTAATTCCTAGCCCCTGCTTTTCGCTTTTCCCTGCCGGGCGACGGATTCCATCGCGGCCTTCACGCGCTCGGGATCGCCAAGGTAGAAGTGCCGCAGCGGCTTCAGCTCGTCGTCGAGCTCATAAACCAGCGGCACGCCGGTAGGGATATTGAGCTTGGCGATGTCGGCTTCGGAAACCTGATCCAAAAACTTGACGAGCGCCCGAAGGCTATTGCCGTGCGCGACGATCAAAACACGTTGGCCGGATCGAACGGCGGGTGAAATGGCCTCATGCCAGCAAGGCAGGAAGCGCGCCACGGTATCCTTCAAGCACTCGGTTCGCGGGAGTCGATCTTTGGTAAGGCTCTGATACCGCGGGTCGTGGCCTGGGTAACGCGGATCGGTCTCATCGAGTTCAGGGGGACGGATGTCATAACTGCGCCTCCAGAGCTTCACCTGCGCTTCGCCATAACGCGCCGCCGTCTGAGCTTTGTTCAGGCCTTGGAGCGCGCCATAGTGCCGCTCGTTCAGCCGCCAGTCCCGCGCCACGGGAATCCACATCAGGTCCATTTCGTCGAGCGCGATCCAAAGCGTGCGGATCGCTCGCTTCAAAACCGATGTATAGGCGATATCGAATGTGTAGCCCTGCTCCTTCAATAGGCGCCCGGCCTGACGCGCTTCTTCGATCCCTGTTTCCGACAGATCAACATCGGTCCAGCCGGTAAAGAGATTTTCCTTGTTCCAAACGCTTTCGCCGTGCCGCAGTAGAACAAGTTTATGCATTCTTTTGATCCTCCTGTGTCTCCACCCGATCCGTTTAAGACGGGGAACTTGAGTTGGGACCTTTTTCCATTGGGAACTGGGCAATGGCCGGTCTCCTCACCAGTTTAGCATTCGCCGCAGCCCCTGAGATGACATCGAGTAGCGCAAGGCACGCGATAAAAACGCGATTGCGAAAGTCTGAACAATTTCCCCCAGGCAGCCGTTCAAACGATTTCAAACCGGCTCCGCAGTTTGAAATGTGAACCTGAGAATTTTTGCCAGGATCTGCCTCGCAGCCCACACGCTGCGAGATTCAGTGATAGAATTGAAAATTTGAGGCCGCGACGCACGCTTCTCCGCTTCAGCCGGGTCCCTAGAAGGTCGGGATAGCTAACGTCATGCGCGCCGGGTGAGTGCGCCAGCAACCTCACCCCTAGCGGCGCCAATCAGTTGTCAAAAGGAATCTGTAGGGTTAGCGCGGACGCAGTCCGGCGGTTGATAAATTTCGCCGCATCAGCGGTGGAAACTTTTGGCCCCAGGACTTCATTGCGCGCGACCCACGAACAAGGACTGTCGGATGAACGAAGCTTTACGCCGTGAAGTTCGGTTGCTGACCACTCGCTTGGGCGCGATAGCGCGCGAGCAGGGCGGCGAGGAACTGTTTGCCTCCATCGAGCGGATGCGTCAAATTTCGAAGCAACTTCGCCAGAACCCGCAACCGCGCCGGGTGGAGGCGACCGACCGCGAAGTCAGCCGGCTCAGCCTGGAGCGCGCCGCCAACGTGGCGCACGCCTTCAGCCTGTTCTTCCACCTGGTCAACCTGTGTGAGGAGCGGCAACGGGTGCGGCGGTTGCGCTCCTACGAGGGTTCGGAACATGGCGCCCCGATGTCGCTCCGACACACCTTCCGCCGGCTGCGGCGCGAGCGCGTTCCGCCCGCGGCGCTCCGGCGGCTGCTCGATTCGATGCGCGTCGAGCCGGTGCTGACCGCCCATCCGACGGAAGCCAAGCGGCGGAGCGTTTTCAACCATGTCCTGCGGATTGGCAAAACCCTCGACGACATGCGCGACGCATCGCCGCAAAGTCTTCAAGATGCGCTCGATCCATGGATTGAAGCCCTGTGGCTAACGTCGGAGGTGCGTGAAAAGCCAGTAACCGCCGAACTGGAAATTGAAAACTCACTGGTCTTTTTGGAACGAACCATTTACGACTTGGGTGGCATTTTTTGGGACAAGTTTCGGCGGGAGCTCGATGCTATGGGATTGGATTCGGCGGCGCGGCCGTTCATGCGCTTCGGTTCATGGGCGGGCGGAGACCGCGACGGCAATCCCAACGTCACGCCGGAGGTCAGCCTGGAGGCGGCGGCGCGGCTGCGGCGAAGCATCCTGGAATATTACCGTCGGTATCTGACCCGATTGCTCGGTGTCGTTTCCTTTCCCTGCGCGCGTCCGGACATTGAAAGGCGGCTCCAGCGTCGGATTGACTGGGCAATGTCCCGTTGGCCCGCCACGCGTGTGTTCAAGCAGCAAGACGATCCCCGAGAGTACTACCGACGTTACCTTCGGATCATGCTTTGGCGGCTGGGGCAGACAGAAGCCGATGCCAAGGGCAAGTACGAAGGTTCCGAGGAATTCGTCGGTGATGTCAAGCTCCTTGAAGAGCTGTTAGCGCGTCATCCCAGTCCGCGGGTCTCGCGGATCGGCGCCGGACGATTGCGCGCTACGGCCGAAATTTTTGGCTTTCACGCCGTCACACTTGACTTTCGACAGCATATCGTGCCGGTCCGCGCGGCAGCCGAGGCGGTTCTTCAAAACTATAGGCAGTCGTGGAATACGGAAGCCGCGCGGATTCAAGCCATCAAATCGCTGCTTGGCCATTCACCGAAGGGGTTTCCATTGCCGGTCGCCGCGCGTCGCGTGCTCGAGGAATTCGAGACCCTTAAGGAAATTCAGCGTCGCTATGGCGAGTCCGCCGCCCACCGATACATCCTCAGTATGACCGAGCGGGCAGCCGATGTGTGGGATGCGATCCTGCTGGGATGGCAAGCGGGTTTGGTTCGAAGCGGTTTAAGCGGGCGGATTGAGTCGTCATTCGATGTTGTTCCTCTTATTGAGACGCTCAAGGATCTGGAAGCCGGGCCGATGATTCTGGACCAGCTTCTGAGCGATCCCGTTTATCGCCGGCTGCTCGACTCGCGGGAAAAGTTCCAGGAGGTCATGCTGGGATATTCGGATTCGGTGAAGGACGGCGGATATCTGGCGGCCAACTGGGCGCTTTTCCGCGCGCAGAAGCGGCTGGGCGAAGTGGCGGAAAAGCGCGGCGCGCGCCTGGGTCTGTTTCACGGCAAGGGCGGCACGATTGACCGAGGCGGCGGACAATCGCACCGCAGCGTTCAGGCGCAGCCGTATGCCGCGCCCGGCGGGAGGATCCGCATCACCGAGCAGGGCGAAGTGATTTCGCTCAAATACGCCGACCTCGAAATTGCCGAGCGCAACATCGAACAACTGGTTACCTCCGTGCTGGACGCGCACCTGCTGCGGCCGCGCCAGGCGCTCAGGACAGCCGACGTTGCCCGATGGGAGTCCTACGCGCGCGAAATGGCGGAAACGAGCAGCGCGTTCTATCGCCGCCTGGTTTATGAGACCCCCGGCTTTGTGGAATTCTTCCGCCAGGCGACTCCGATTGACCTGATCGAGTGCGTGCGGCTTGGCTCCCGCCCGAGCCGCCGGTCCGGCCAGACCGGCCTGCGCGACCTGCGCGCCATTCCCTGGGTCTTCGCGTGGACGCAATCGCGCCACCTGCTGCCCGCGTGGTACGGTCTGGGGCACGCCTTCGAGCAATTCATCAACGCTCACGCTCCGCAGGGGCTCGCGTCCTTGATTGAAATGTACGGCCAATGGCCGTTTTTCCAGGTGCTGGTGGATAACGCCGCCATGTCGCTCGCCAAAACCGACCTCTACATCGCCGGGCGGTACAACCGGCTGGTGCAGCCGGAAAAGCTGCGGCGCGAAATTTCCGCGCAGATCGAGGAAGAATACCGGCGCAGCGTCCGCATGGTGCTGGCGGTCACCGAATCGTCGCGGCTGCTCGAAGGCCAGCCAGTGCTGGAGGAATCTATTCGCTTGCGGAACCCCTACGTGGACCCGCTCAACTTCTTGCAGATTCGCTTCCTCCGCGAGTGGCGGCGCTCGCGCCGCGCCCGTCCCGACCTGATGCGCGTCCTGCAAATGACCGTCGGCGGCATCGCCTTCGGGATGAAAAGCACGGGGTAGTCGGCTGCGCCGGCTCGGGCACGGGTGGGCGCGGCTCCACGGCGGCCAAAGTCGGCGGTGTTTTTTCGGTGATCTCGCGCCGCTGCGGTACGGAACGGCGATGGGCCCCGCCTGCCGCCTCCCGGCACGAATCGCGTATAATCCTCGGCTTGAATGGGCGCCAACAAACATATCCGCAAAGTGATTGCGGGCCAACTGAAGACGATCGAGCGGCACTCGAAGAAGATTGAAGAGGAGATTAAAAAGGCGAGCCCTGATTTCGGCTACATCAGGAAGTGGGAGCAGGAAATTGACACGGCCCGCGCAAGGGTGAGAAGCGATTGGAAGGTTGACCATGGCGAAAGCCAAAGCGCCCAGCGTCCCGGACGTTCACACGCTGAGACGCCTCATGGAAGAGTACCTGGAAATGCTCCGCGAGGCTGAAAACGGAGTGAGACAATCGCTCCGCCTCGACCCTGAAAATGAGAAATTCTGGGACGAGCTGGCCGAGCTTCATCCGCGCCTCACCACGCTGGAGGCGCGTTCGAACAGCCTGCAAGAGGAAATCGAAGACCTCATGGCCAAGCTGCCGGAAGACTAGCTGGCTACCGCGCGGTAACGCGGAGTCGGTGAGCCGGGGGCCGAGCCGCTGGAAGCAGGAACACGAGCTGGTCGACGATTAGTACTCCAATGCACGCATTCTTCTGATTGAAGTCTCCAGCGGACGCAACCCCGTGCGCGACGGAGTGTCGGGACATGGGCGCCGCCTGCCCTGGCGAGAACTCGGCAAAGTAAACCCGCTCAAGGTACGTCTTGAACTTGTTGGGTAACAGCCAACTAAACTCGTGGATCCTGTCGGCCCAAGCCGAGACAGCCGCACTTGACAGGCTTGGCGATTTCAGCCCGGACGGCGACCCGATTGCCCCGTGCACAGAGCGCATGATTCCCTCGATTCGCGGATACAGCAGACCGGTCGCGCTTATATAATCGCCCTCGACGAATTTGTCCAGTGCGTGCAGGAGCAGTGGAAGGTGAGGCGACAGAATCTCGGCTTTCGTCCACCTCTGCCTAATTTGCGGCTCAATGGCTCGGATTGCCTCGCAGACGAGACCAACGTCCCTGTCTATGCTCCCCCCGTCCCTTACCGCCTGCGTAATTCGGCCCACGAGGCGCTTGGGAAGCGAGACAAAGGGAAACCAGCCCTGCTGGAAAAGAACGCCCCACTTCGCCTCGTCAAGTTTAAAGAGTGCCTGGTTGGTCAGGTACGCGAAATAGGATCCGAGGACGTCCCAAAGGTCGTACTCGCGCCGGGGCCGCTCGCGCCCCAAGGGGCTGAGGTCGAAGAAGAGCCCCTTTCGCCAGCCCGACGAGAGTATGCAGATGACGGCGGCTTCGGGCGGCACGTTGATCCCCTCGAACTGAAGTTTCAAGATATCTACGATATCGTCCACCGACACGGCCTCGCCGGCTTGAATGGACCTGCCCACACGGACGAGTGCTGAGATCTTACCTTCGTTTAGGTAGATGTCCGCACGCTGGTTCGGCCAAATGACCGCCAGCATGAATTCGACAGCAGACGGGAGGGGTCGCACGTCCGCGGGCAGAAGGTTGAGCAGGTCGCTAGGAAAGCCCTCAAGCCGGGAGATGAACAATTCCCCGTCCTCAGATGAAGTGAACTCGCGGACCGCAACTTTCAGGCGGTCACCGGCCTTGGAGGCCCCTTCGAGCGCATAACCCGCGGGAACCCAGGGAAGTGTCACGCTATACGGCATATTACGCTATTACAGCCGAACTCCGCGCTGGAGACCTCGATCGAGGAGCAGCACCAGCGGCTGCTGACCGGCGGGAGAATCTTGTCATCCGGGTAGGCACCAGCGAACTGGAGCGCCTGGCGTACATCCTCTTTTTCCAGTTCAGTGTACTCCCGCTCGAGCTCCGCGCGGTCGGGGTAGGTGGCAAGAGCCTCCAGCACGCGATGTACCGTCACCCGCAGGTTGCGGATGCAGCGCTCTCCATTCATACGCGCAGGGTCTGAGGCAATCCAGTCGAAATTCGCCATGATCGCACAGTCCCTGGCAGATTGTATCACGGCCAACCTTAACTGTTCTGGCCTTCGACGAGCTGTTTGGCGCGCTGGGCGGCGCGGACGACGGCTTTGATGAGCGTGACGCGGAGGCCGCCTTCTTCGAGTTCGAGCAAGCCGTCAATGGTGCAGCCGGCGGGCGTGGTGACGATGTCTTTGAGTTTGGCGGGATGCTCGCCGGTTTCGAGCACCAGGGCCGCGGCGCCCAAGAGCGTTTGAGCGGAGAGTTCCGTTGAAAGCTCGCGCGGCAGGCCCATCTTCACCCCGCCCTCGGCGAGCGATTCGATAATCATATAGACGTAGGCGGGGCCGGAAGCCGAAAGGCCGGTGATGGCGTCCATGTGCTTCTCGTCCACGACGACGGCGCGGCCCATGGAGCTGAAAATTTGCCGCGCCAGGTCCACGTCTTCGGGCGTGGCGTGCTGGCCTCGGGCGAGCGAGGTCATGCCCTGGCGAATCAAGCAAGGGGTGTTGGGCATGGCGCGGATGACGCGCGCGGGATGGCCCAACTGCCGCTCGATGAGCGAGGTGGTGACGGAGGCGGCGGCGGAGATCAGGAGCGCGTCGCGGCGAAGCTTGCTGCGAACCTCGCGCAGAAAGCCTTTCACTTGCTGCGGCTTCAACGCCAGGATGACCAGGTCGGCGCCGGCCACGGCGCGCGCGTTGGAAGTGTGCGCCTTGACGCCGTACTTTTCCGCCAAAGCTTCCGCGCGCTCGGCATGGGCCACGGTCACCTCGACGTGGCTTGCGGGAATCATCCGCGATTGCAGCAATCCGGAAAGCAAGCCCTCTCCGAGTTTTCCGGCTCCAATCAGCGCCACCTTCTTGATTCCAAGCTGGTTTTCGTTACCCGCGCGAACCGGTCTGCGTGATACGGCCATGGGTCCCCTTGGAGGCGAGTGGCGACTCGCTGTACACGTTCGATAATAAACTACGGATGATGAGCGCTTTGCTGTTTCCTCCGCTCATCACTAACTCCCTGCCCCTGACCCTGTTTTTTATGCTCGCGCCTGAGCCTGGGCGGCAGTCGCTTCTTCTTTCGACGTTTGGATCCAGGGCATCATGCGGCGCAGCTCCGAGCCCACTTTCTCGATGGGATGGGCAGCAGCCTTGGACCGCATCTCAAGAAACCTCTGCCGGCCTTGGTCGTTCTCCTGCATCCATTCGCGCGCAAAACTGCCGTCTTGGATTTCCGCCAACACCTTGCGCATGGTCTCGCGCACATGGCTGTCAATGACCTGCGGACCGCGCGTGTAGTCACCGTACTCGGCCGTGTCCGATACCGAATAGCGCATGTACTTGATGCCGCCCTGGTAAATCAGGTCCACGATGAGCTTGAGTTCGTGCAGGCACTCGAAGTAGGCGATTTCCGGCTGGTAACCCGCCTGAATCAGCGTTTCAAACGCCGTGGTGATGAGCGCGGAAACGCCGCCGCAGAGTACGGTTTGCTCACCAAATAGGTCCGTCTCCGTTTCTTCTTTGAAAGTCGTGCGAATGACGCCCGCTTTGAGGCTGCCGAGTCCCCTGGCATAGGCGAGCGCGGTCTGGGTGGCGTGGCCGGAAGCATCCTGCTCGACAGCCAAGAGCGCCGGCACGCCGATCCCCTCGGTAAATAGCTCTCGTAGCCGATGGCCCGGACATTTGGGCGCGATCATAATGACGTCCACGGAAGGAGGCGGCACGATGAATTTGTAATGGATATTAAAGCCGTGGGCGAAGAGCAGCGTCTTGCCAGCGGACAGGTTCGGCTCAATGGCTTCTTTGTAAAGCTTCGCCATCGGCGGGTCTGGAACCAGCAAGGCGACGAGATCGCCGCGACGGGTCGCTTCCGCGGGATCGTAAACCTCAAGCTTCTGGGCTTGCGCCTTGGCGCGCGAGGCGCTCGTGGCGGGCAGCCCCACGATCACCTTCACGCCGCTGTCCCGCAGGTTCAGAGCGTGGGCGTGACCTTGGCTGCCGTAGCCGATGATCGCAACGGTCTTGCCGACAAGAGGTTTTAGGTCGCCATCTTTCTCGTAATAAACTTGCGCCATGGTCATTTTCCTCGAATTTGGAATGGTCCCCGCCGGAGCGGGCAGGGTGGAAACCAAGATTCATCCGGCTAATACTACGGCCAGAGACTGCGTCTCCGCGGAGCGGGTGCTTTGCGCCGGGGCCATTGGCACGTAGCGGGCTTCCCCCAGCTCCCGCGCCGACGGCGATACCCGATTCGGATTTGACACCAAAAACTTGCCGCCGCTGGCAAAAATGATTTCGGACTCTGGAAAAGCCTCTTGTAAGCGCGCCAGCGTCACCGAACCGCCAGCGGCATCCACAAAGATAAACGGAGCTTCGGTGGGGGCTTCCGGGCGATAGCTGGTGACGTGACGAACGCCCGACGTCCGGCGAAGAAAGTGGAAAAGGTGGTCGGCCTGAGCTTCCGTTGTCTCGGCAACCACAACGATCGAATAGCTCTCGCTTCCAGAGGAAAGAGCCAAGGTGGCCAGCTTCAACCCTTTGCGCCGGAAAATATTCATCAGG
This sequence comes from Acidobacteriota bacterium, assembly GCA_021786455.1. Taxonomy (GTDB): domain Bacteria; phylum Acidobacteriota; class Terriglobia; order UBA7540; family UBA7540; genus JAKCCV01. The sequence continues at coordinate 1,733 of JAJYNF010000242.1, read as the reverse complement.
CGGCAAAGCGTGATGGCGTCCTTTTCACTTTCGAGTACCAGTAGCAACTGCATTTTACCGCTCCTTGAACCCGCAGTATCCAGAAATCAGCCCCGGTGCCTTAGCCGCCTGGCATTCCCTCCGTTTGCGGGGTCTCAGTTTTTCAAACGGCCCACAAATCGTCGAGCACTTCTTCCTCGACCATCACCCGCGGCGGTTCGACGATCATCTCGGCGAGCGAAGCGCCTGGCGGGACGATCGGGTAGCAGTTTTCCGCCGGATCCACCCAGAAATCAATCAGGCGGGGCTCTCGGTCGCGGAGAAATTCTTGCACCGCCTCCGGCACGTCAGCGCGGTGCTCCACGCGGGCCGCGCGAATGCCGTAAGACTCGGCCAGCTTGGCGAAATCCGGCGCGAAGTTCAGGTCAATATCGCAGAAACGCTTTTCGAAGAAGATCTCTTGCCATTGCCGTACCATGCCGAGCGAGCGATTGTTGATCACCGCAATTTTGACCGGAACGTGATACTGGACGATGGTGGCCAAATCGTTGAGCGTCATTTGGAAACCACCGTCGCCTACCAGGGCGATTACCTGCCGGTCGGGAAAAGCCATCTGCGCGCCCATGGCTGCCGGAAAACCGTAACCCATGGCGCCCAAGCCGCTCGAAGAGAGCCAAGTCCGTGGGCGGCGAAAGTTGTAAAATTGAGCTGCCCACATCTGATGCTGGCCCACGTCCACGGCGATGATGGCATCATCCGCTGCCGCCTGCGAGATCGCCTCAATGACGTATTGCGGTTTGGCCACTTTTGAAAATTTGTCGTAGGCGAGCGGATGCTCCCGCCGCCAAGCCTTGATTCGGCCGAGCCAATGCTCGCGCTCGGGCGGAGGAGAGAACGCCGGACGCCGTTTGATTTCAGAAATTATAGCCCGCAAAGCCTCTTTTGCGTCGCCCACCACCGCCAAGTCCACCCGGACGTTCTTGTTGATTTCCGAGGGGTCCACGTCAAAGTGAATCTTCTTCGCCAGCCGCGCGAAGCCGTCCAGCCGGCCGGTCACCCGGTCGTCAAAGCGAGCGCCTACCGCCACCAGTAAATCACAATGAGAAATCGCCATATTGGTCGAATAGGAGCCGTGCATGCCCAGCATGCCGAGCGAGAGGGGATGGCGCGAGGGAAATGCCCCCAGGCCCATCACCGTCGTCGTGACCGGAATGTGAGTCAGCTCCGCCAATTCACGTAGTTCCCCCCATGCGGTGGAAGCCACCACTCCGCCCCCAGCGTAGATCACAGGCCGCAGGCTCTCGAGTAACATATCGGTCGCGAGGACAATGTCATCTTCGGCCCACTCCCGCGGGCGATCCGGCCGTTCGTAGCGCGGGCTCAAAGGCTGTTTGGCTTCGGCCTTCTCCATTAAAACGCTTTTCGGAAGATCCACCAGAACCGGCCCCGGCCGGCCCGAAACGGCAATTTCAAAAGCTTCCTCGATGACCTGCGGGATGTCCGCCGCCTTTTCCACCAAAAAGGCCCGCTTGGTCGCCGGAAGCGCCATCCCCACAGTGTCGGCTTCCTGGAAAGCGTCCTTGCCGATCAGCGTTGCCGGGACTTGTCCGGTGAGCGCCACTACCGGGATGGAGTCCATCAGCGCCGAGGTGAGGCCGGTCATCAGATTCGTCGCTCCAGGACCGGAGGTTGAAAGGCAAACCCCTGGCTTTCCTGTCGCGCGAGCGTATCCGTCTGCGGCAATTTGCCGCAGA
>JAJYNF010000143.1 GCA_021786455.1 Acidobacteriota bacterium | reverse complement strand
ATCAACCCCAGCCAACTCAGCGGGTCGAACGGCAGCGGCAGCGCCATGGTAACCTCCACGATGATGCCTTCGAGCATGGATGAGTTCAACCGGCTCGATCTGTATGCAAAGATTTTCCAGCCGCCGCAAATCCAATTCAAGGATCTGCAAGCGGCCGTCACCTCTTTACTCTCCCCGCAACAATTGGCGTTCAAGGTTCGCGTGGATTACATCAAGATCACCAACGACACGGTGCTAACGCCCATCACGGTACAACTCAGAAACCGCGACATCGAGTTCCAGAACAAAGATGGCGTGATGCACGCTGTGCTGGACGTCTATGGCCGGATCACCTCCATTGGCGGCCGGGTGGTGGACACGTTCGAGCAAGGCATTACCGCAAACGTTCCACAGCACGACTTCACGCGCTACGTAAACCAGAAGGAGGTTTACCAGCGAATCGTCCCCTTGCGCCCCGGCCATTACAAGATTAGCCTGGTCATCAAAGATGACTCGAACGGGCACATGGGTTCGACCCAGATTGGCATTGATGTCCCGCAATACAACGATTCCACGCTTTCCAATAGCTCACTTATTCTGGCCAACGAGATTGAGCCTTTGCCGACCAATGAGGTCGGGGCTGGGCCATTTGTCATTGGCGGCACCAAGGTGAGGCCGAGCGTGGACGGCGTCTTTACCCCCGGCCAGAACCTGGGGATTTATATGCAGCTCTACAATCTCGGCATCAGCCCGAAAACGCACCGGCCGAATGCCGCCATCCAGTATCAAATTCTCAAAGACGGGAAAGCGGTGCTGAACCAGACGGAGAACGCCGCTACTTACAAGGACGCCTCCGAGCAGGTGACCATTAAAAAACTATTGCCGGTTCGTTTGTTATCGCCGGGAGAATACACTTTGAGGATCAAGGTGACGGATAATATCAAGAAACAAACCGACACCCAATCCGCGAGTTTTCGAGTTGAACACGCGACGGTCGGGATGTCCACTCCCCGCCAGGCAGAGGCCGCAAGCGGTCACGGGCAGGGCTAGATGAAGAGCACACCTCGAGGCTGGCGCGCCGCCCCGGTAGCAACAACGCTGTTGCTATGGGCCCTGGTCGCCGGCTTGGCGTCGGCGGCAAGCTACGGGCGTCTCGCTGGGGTGGTACGGGATCCACACGGAAACCCGCTCACGGGCGCAACCGTGCTGGTCACCGGACCCCAACAGGTTTTTTTCACTTTGGCGGACTTGGTCGCCAAGCGCGTTACGACCGATGCCGAGGGCCGCTTCTCTGTTCGCCATCTAGCTCCAGGTTGGTACTCGCTTCAGGTGATTTCCTCAACTCGCCTTCCAGCCATGCGCGATCGCGTACACATAAGGGTGGGAAAAACCACCGAGCAAGATTTTGTGCTGGGAGGCGTGCTTTCTGCTTTCCGACTTGAGAGAGAGCGATCGCGCCGAATAACGTGGGGGCAAGACTGGAAGTGGATCCTGCGGACCTCCGCCTCCACTCGCCCGGTGCTGCGCTTTCTCCCTGACGAGCGCGCTGCTTCAAAGCAGCCCAAACTTCCCAGCACTCCCAAACAACACCTGATTGGCATCCTGCCGGGCAATTCGTACCAGGGAGGACTGTCCGAAGACACAGGAACGCAGAGCGTCGTCGCTTATCTGCGGCCACTCAGCCAGAGCAGCGATCTTCTCCTTATCGGCTCCCTCGGATCTGGAAGTGGCACCGGAGCTTCTTTAGCCGCGTCCCTGCGACGCAACATGCTGTCCGGCAACCCACAGGAGATCAGCGTCGCGGTTCATCAATTAAGCTTGGACCACGGTGTAGCGGTTACCCTACCCTCTAATCGCGGAGGCATCAGAAGCGCGCAAGGCGTGATGGTCAGTTATTCAGGGACCAGGCGCTTGTCTGGGGCGGTCACCCTGACCGCGGGCTTTGAAGCCGACTACCTGAACTCTATGCACGGCGCCGCGATGGCCCGGCCTCGTGTGGAAGTAACGTACCAGTTCGATCCATCAACCCGGTTGGCGTTCGGCGTGGGAGCGCCGTCGCCACAGGCCAATCCGACCCTGGTGGAGCGTCTCAACGGGCTCGCCGCCTTCCCGCGTGTCAGCCTGCTCGGCGGGCATCTCCGAATGGAGAATGTTCAGCATTTGGAAGCGGCGGTTGAGCATCGGTGGGGCGGAGCGTCTCAACTCCAACTCGCCGCCTATTCCGACTTCTTCCGCAACGCCGCCGTTTGGAGCTCCGGCGAGCCGAGCGATTGGGCTGGAATGGCGGGCAACTATCTTCCCCTGGCCACCGGTAAGGGAGCCGTCCTGGACGCTGGCAACTATCGGTCAAACGGTATCCGGGTTGAGTACGGGCGCCGCCTGGGCACTCGTGAGCGCATCGAAGTGATGTATTCACTCGGCGACTCGCTTGTGCCTAAAAGTTCAGCAAATTCATGGCTGGCGGGTCAGTTCCGCGACGCGTCCCAGATTGCCAGCCGCTTGCGGCCTCAACGCGCGCAGGCCATCTCCGGCAAGCTGGCCGCCCGCCTG
>JAJYNF010000092.1 GCA_021786455.1 Acidobacteriota bacterium | reverse complement strand
GAACCGAGCCGGATGTCCTTCTGGTGGATGGTCACGGCTTGGCCCATCCGCGGCGTTTTGGTATCGCATGCCATCTGGGATTGATTCTCGACAAGCCAGCCATCGGCTGCGCCAAATCGCGGTTGGTGGGCGAACATCGCGACCCCGCCATGCGCGCTGGAGCTACGGCGACGCTTTATTTTCAAGGGGCCAAGGTCGGGGCGGTGTTGCGGACGCGAACCGGCGTGAAGCCAATCTACGTGACTCAGGGTCATCGTGTTTCCCTTCCGACTGCGCTTAGGATCGTTCGGAAGTGCCTCGACGGTTTCCGGATCCCGAAGCCGACGCGGGAAGCCGATCGCTACGTCCGTGAATTGCGTCGCTTATACTCGCGCCCTTGAGCCGCGCTTGCTGGGCCGCGGCCGAGCCGGAGCCTGGCGGTGGGGCGATTGTCGTGTATAATCTGAGCGGGGAATCGTCATCTCATGCCATCCAACGCCGCCTCAAACTTTGGAGCCCGCGAGAGAGAGAAGTTACAGCTCATGTCGGCCACGGAAATTGACCGCACCCTGGTGCGTTTGGCGCATGAGATTCTGGAGCGGCACAACGGAATTGCCAACGTTGCTTTTGTCGGCGTATGCCGGCGGGGCGCGCCGCTGGCCGAGCGTCTTGCGCGAAAGATTCAAGACATTGAGAAGGTTGGCCCACCCGTCCACGCGCTCGACGTCACGTTCTTCCGCGACGATCTCTCCATCGCGGAGATGAAGCCCGGTGCGCGACAAGGTCCATCTGCCTACTCGGTTGAAAACCGCGACGTAATTCTGGTAGATGACGTTCTCTATACCGGGCGGACGACCCGCGCGGCTCTGGATGCGCTGCTTCAGCATGGCCGCCCGCGGCGAGTTGAACTCTGCGTCCTAATAGACCGCGGCCACCGAGAGTTGCCCATCCAGGCCCATTACGTTGGTCGGATTGTGCAGACGAGCGACTCCGAAATCATTGACGTTCGACTTCAAGAAATTGATGGCGAAGACAGAGTCATCCTCTGCGAGCGGTCAGCTTAACCGGCAGGAAGCTCTTCAAAAACCCGCGGCGTAACGAAGGAAACAGCCCTTGTTCAGAGCAACTTCAGCCCAAGCTTCGCTTCGTTCTCTCGAATCTTCTCCAGCACCTCGGGAGGGCATCCCTCCCAGTGAGCCACCATCTTGTTCCCCAGGTAGGGGAGGTCTTTGACGCCCATCTCGCTTGAGTAAAATCCTCCCAGAACAAGATCGCGCAGCTCGTCGAAAAATGCGACAGCGTTCGCGTCATCGAGCGCCGCCGTTTTGGGGTAAGCGATCCGATCCAGGATTTTCTTCTGGTCAGCCGGAGCGCAATCCGCAAAATCGTGCCCGTAATGATGATTGCATTCGATGTCCAGCCACATCAGCCCGCCTTGAATTTCCGCCAGCATGTTGCCGCGCCAGAAGTTGAGCCAGTCGTCAATAAACTCCGGGACGCCAGCGTCGGTCGCGCTGCCGGAGCGTTCGTCAGCGGGAATAATCCAGTCGCTTAGCACTTGAATCGTTTTGTACTCGCGCTCATTTAGAATCTCGAGGCGGTAAGGGCGGGCCGCCACCTCCTGTTTAGGATGAGAGGCCGCAGGGCTCGGAACCCTTTTCGTTCGCTCCTGCGCCGCCACAGCGCCCAGCGGCGCCAGCGCCGCCGGAACGGCGGAGATCACCTTGAGCATATCCCGCCTTTTCATCCGGCCCCGGTCAGACGGGTCATTTTTTCGCATTCTATCCTCCTCGACTCCTCGCGGCCGGCGGGCGTGGGCCGCCGCGCAAGTTTAGATATTTCGTTTCCTCGCTTGCTCGGCAATATTTTCTGAGGTTCGCCAAGCGAGCGCCATAATGGTCAGGGTTGGATTCTTGTTGGCGTTCGAGACAAACGGGCCTCCATCGGCGACGAAAAGATTCTTGCAATCCCACGCCTGGCAGTATGGATTCAAGACAGAGGTTCTGCGGTCGTTGCCGGTGCGCACCGTCCCGACCTCGTGGATCACACCGCCGCCCACAGAGATCCCCCAATTATCCTCCGGACCGAATTGCCGAAGCGATTCTCCGCCCATCGTATAAATGATTTCCTCGAAGGTCTCCCGAGCGTGCTTGGCCATTTGAATTTCTTGGTCGCTAAACTTGAAGTGGAATTTGAGAACCGGAATCCCCCACTCGTCAATGACCTCGGGGTCAATCTCACAATAGCTGTTTTCGTTGGGAATCATTTCGCCTCGGCAGGAGAAGCCGACGAACGCCCCGTAAAGCTTACGGACGCCTCGCTTGAGCTCCATGCCGTAGCCACCGCCCAGGAAGCGTTCAGAGCCGCCAAAATCGCCTGGGCCGGGCATCCAACGCCCTCCGCCGATCTCAATGTGATAGCCCCGCGCGAACGGTAGTTTGTGCTCGAATTGCTCCTGATAAAGCCACCAAGGCATGTAAAGGTGCATGCCGCCGACGCCGTCGGAGTTGTGTGGCGGCAGATCGAGCAGGGCGGGAATGAATCCGGCGCTGCCGTCCGCCCCCACCGTGTCCATCAAATACTTGCCCACCATGCCGGAAGAATTGCCCAAGCCCTTGGGATGCTGCGGGCTCTTCGAGTTGAGCAACAACCTGGCCGATTCGCACGAGCTGGCGGCCAGCACCACGACCTTGCCGCGCGCCTGAACCTCGCGCCGAGTCTTTTTGTCAATGTAGGAGACCCCCGTCGCCAATCCTTCCCGGTTGACCAACACCTCCCGCACCATGGCGCCGCAGCGAATCTCAAGATTGCCCGTCTTCATCGCGGGAGGAATCAGGACCGTCGGAGAGGAAAAATTGGAGAACGTGGCGCAGCTCCGTCCGCATTGAGCGCAATAATGGCAGGCGGGGCGACCGTTCAGCGGCTCGGTGAGAATCGAGAGGCGGGATGGAATACACCCGATTCCCAACCTCTCCGCCGCCTTTTGAATCAACAGTTCATGGCAGCGGGGTTTGGGCGGAGGCAGGAATTTACCGTCGGGGTCATTGATCAGCCCCTCTTTTGATCCGAATACCCCAATTAATTCTTCCGTTTTGCTGTAGTAGGGAGCAATGTCCTGATAACTGATCGGCCAGTCAAATCCCAAGCCGTCGCGTGTATAGGGTTTGAAGTCGTAAGGCCCCCAGCGCAGGGCAATGCGTCCCCAGTGGTTGGTTCTGCCACCCAACATCCGCGAGCGAAACCAGGTGAATTGCTCGCCCCGGGCGACGGCATAGGGCTCTCCTTCAACCTGCCAGCCGCCCACCGCGGCGTCAAAGTAGCCGAAAGTCTGCAAATGGGTTGCGCCACGATGCGGAGCCTGGTAATACCATTCAAACATCTTCGATTGCTTGGCCGTGTCGTACCAATCCCCTGCCTCCAGCATCAAGCACTTGGCTCCGGCCTTGGTAAGCACATAAGCGGCCATGCCGCCGCCTGCTCCCGAACCCACAATGATGACGTCATAAACCTTTCGACCTCGGATGACTTCAGGCATAATCCCCCCGGCGATATAATGAGTCATTGACGAACGGCGCAGTCTATCACAAAATGCCGTTGATTTTCGCGCTTGAGCGTTGAGAAAAACAGATGCCTCTTCCCTTCGGTCTTGAGGACGTCACCTGGGTTCAGGGGAGCAGCGGCCTCGGCTTGCAGGGCGTCTGCGTTTGTGGTTGCGTCAACTGGAACCACATCGAAGCGCCCGAGGCCACTTGGAGCTGCCGTAATTGCGGGCGAATCCTCTCCGACGATTTTCCCCGCTTAGCCCGAAGTTCCAGTAGCCATCCAAAGGCTTAACTCCCATTTTGCCCTCTGCTGTCAGCGGAAATTCGGGCTAAGGGATGCCGATACTTGATCGGCGAGCGAGTGGAGAAGCGTGGGAGCTTGCCGTAGTGTTCGCGTCCGCCATTACTGAATCGGCCGCGGTGATGAGCACAGCGCGCCTCAGCGCCAAAGGTGGTCAGGCACGGAAACGCGCTTGTGGACCCGCTGAGGCCGTGGCCACAATATCTTGGGGCATCCGCAAAACATTCGTCAATCCTTAGTAGTTTTTCACTTGACACGCTCCCGCATTGGGCGTAAGGTTTGGCCCGTTGACGCTGGTGGCCGGGGAAACATCCCGCGCTTCGGTTTTGACGAGCGGAGAACAGAGCGGGCCGGGACCCACGGCACAGTGAGCCAGGGAACGGCGAATGACGCGCGCGACCACCATCACATCTAAATCAAGCAGGCGGTTGGTATCAACAGAATGTGGAGGCCACCATGGCTGAAGGCAATGTTATCCCGATGGAAACAAAGAGCGGGGGCACCTCGGGGGAGGCGGGTGGAGCGACAGCTCTTGCGGCGCGTCGCGCGGGCCGCGGGCTGACGGTGGAGCGTTGCTTTACCAAGCCGGGAGTCCATCCCTTTGATGAGGTGGAGTGGGAGTTGAGGACGGCGGCCATCCAGAACGAAAAAGGCCAGACGATCTTCGAGCAGCGCGGCGTCGAAGTGCCGAAGGATTGGTCCATGACGGCCACCAACATCGTGGCGTCGAAGTATTTTCACGGCAAGCTGGGCACGCCGGAGCGCGAATCGAGCGTGAAGCAGCTCATCAGCCGGGTCGCCGACACCATCGCCGATTGGGGCGCTGAGGGCGGATATTTCAAGACCGAGGACGACGCCAAAACTTTTCGCGATGAGCTGACCCACTTGCTGGTCCGTCAGAAGGCGGCGTTCAATTCGCCGGTTTGGTTCAATTGTGGACTGTGGCACAAATATCGCCGCAGCTCGCGCGGGACGGGCTGGTTCTACGAGCCGGCCACAAGCGAGGTCAAAAAGGAAACCGAGGCCTACCGCCACCCGCAGTGCTCCGCCTGCTTTATCAACTCCGTCCAAGACGACCTCGAAAGCATCCTGGGGCTGGCAAGAACGGAAGGGATGCTCTTCAAGTGGGGTTCGGGCACGGGCACGAACCTCTCGCCTCTACGATCCTCTCGCGAGACGCTGTCGGGCGGTGGTGTGGCCTCGGGCCCGCTTTCGTTCATGCGCGGGTACGACGCCTTTGCGGGCGTCATCAAGAGCGGTGGCAAGACCCGGCGCGCCGCCAAGATGGTCATCCTGAACATTGACCATCCGGACGTGGAAGAGTTTATCGAGTCCAAGGCGAAAGAGGAACGAAAGGCCTGGACTCTGGTTGAGGCTGGGTACGACGCTTCGCTCGATGGCGAAGCTTACAGTTCCATCTTTTTCCAAAACGCCAACAACAGCGTGCGCGTTACGGACGAATTCATGCAGGCGGTGGTGGAAGACAAGGACTGGGTGACCCGCAAGGTGACCACGGGCGAGCCGGTGAAAAGTTACCGCGCCCGCGACCTGATGCGCAAGATCGCCGAGGCGGCCTGGCAGTGCGGTGATCCGGGCATGCAGTTCCATACCACCATCAATAAGTGGCACACCTCGAAGGCCACAGCGCCGATTAACGCCTCGAATCCATGCTCGGAATACATGTTCCTGGACGATTCAGCGTGCAACCTGGCGTCGTTGAATTTGATGAAGTTTCTGGGCGCGGATGGTGAGTTCGACGTGGAGGCGTTCCGACACGCCGTGGACATTTTGATTACGGCGCAGGAAATTATTGTGGACAACGCGAGCTACCCAACGGAAAAGATCGCGCGAAACTCGCACGACTTCCGGCCGCTCGGCCTCGGCTACGCGAACCTCGGGGCGCTGCTGATGGCGACCGGGCGGCCTTACGATTCCGACGCCGGACGCGATTACGCGGCGGCTATCACGGCGCTGATGCACGGTGAAGCGTATCTGCAATCCTCGCGACTGGCGGCCGAGTTGGGGCCGTTTCCCGGCTACGCGGTGAACCGCGACTCTTTTATCGAAGTTATCTCCATGCACCGCGACGCATTGAACGGCATCAACGCGCGGAACGTGCCCGTCTCGCTCGCGGAGGCGGCGCGCGCGGCGTGGGATCAGTGCCTGGAGAGTGGCCTCAAGCACGGCTATCGCAACGCGCAAGTGACGGTGCTGGCGCCGACCGGCACGATTGGCTTCATGATGGATTGCGACACGACCGGCGTCGAGCCGGACCTGGCGTTGGTCAAATATAAGAAGCTCGTGGGCGGCGGGCTGATCAAAATCGTCAACAACGTGGTGCCCACGGCGCTGTTGCGGCTCGGCTACACGGAGGTCGAAGCCTCCGAAATCGTCAACTGGATTGACCAGAACGGGACCATCGAGGGCGCGCCGCACCTGAAGCCGGAGCACTTGCCGGTGTTCGACTGCTCACTGAAACCGGCGAACGGCAAGCGCTCGATCCATTGGATGGGCCACCTGCGCATGATGGCCGCGGCGCAGCCGTTCATCTCCGGCGCGATCTCGAAGACCGTCAATATGCCCGAGGAATCCACGGTCGAGGACATTGAGAAAGCCTATATCGAAGCCTGGCGATTGGGATTGAAAGCGATTGCCATTTATCGCGACGGCTCGAAGCGCGTGCAGCCGCTCAATACGAAAAAAACCGAAGCCAGAGGCCAGAAGCTGGAAGGCGCGCAAGCCGCTGGCGCGGCCGAGACACTCGCCGGAGTCGTTCCCGACCCCCCCAAAGCCTACCGTCGCAAGCTGCCCGACGAGCGCCGCGCCTACACGCACAAGTTTTCGGTCGGCGGGCACGAAGGCTATCTGACCGTCGGCCTATACGAAAACGGCCAGCCGGGCGAGATTTTTATCACCATGGCGAAAGAAGGCTCGACGGTTTCGGGCCTGATGGACTCCTTCGCCACGGCGGTCTCGCTGGCGCTGCAATACGGCGTCCCGCTCAAGGTGCTGTGCGACAAGTTCAGCCACACGCGCTTTGAGCCAAGCGGCTATACGCCGAACCCGGAAATCAAATACGCCAAGTCGGTGATGGATTATATCTTCCGCTGGCTGGCGATCAAGTTTCTGCCGCGCGACGCCCAACCGCGCGAGAACGCCAGCGTCGAGCCGCCGAACGGCGCGGAGGTGTCGAAAGCGGCGGAGCTGGCTAGCGAGTTCAGCCGTGCCGCCCGGCCTGCCGAAGCTCCGGCAACGGGCACGGCTGTCGTGCAGTCGCAGCTCGCGGGCGTTGAACAGGCCGATGACGCGCCCAGTTGCCCCGATTGCGGCGCCATCATGGTCCGCAACGGCGCGTGCTACCGATGCATGAATTGCGGCAGCACCAGCGGGTGCTCGTAACCAGCACTCAGGAGAGAAACGGTTAACAAGCAACCTTCAAGCGAAATTTTGATTCAAATGCACAGCACGGCAAGACGGAGGGGCTGTTTCCGGGCGGGAGCAGCCCCTTCGATTTTATATGACCTTTCACACGGCAGGGTTTGGAGGTCGGCATGAACGTGCACGAAGCCCTTCGGGCCATTTGCACGACGGGGAAGGGCCGATGCTGGTACTGCGACGCGCGGTTGCCGGCGGGGGATGAAGCGATTCGCGCCGGCTGGGACGTGCAGCGTCTCGGCGACCATCCCGTGCCCAGCATCATCCTGGTCTGCCCGACCTGCCTGCGCCTGAAGACCGAGCTGGGCGAAGAGGAGTTTCTGCGGACGTTGCCTTATCGTCTGACCAGCGCGCCATGCTGAATCCGCGCCAAGGGCGGGCAATTCGAGGGCAGTGCGGCTCGCGTGACGGAAGTGAAAGGAGGTTCCTGTGGACGAAGCTCCGCTCAAGTATTACTTCCTCGAGCAAGTTGGAGCGTTGGTGGCGCGCTCGACGCAAGAACCGGAGGGATTTTCCTCCTATTTTTCCGACCGTGAACCGCGGGATGAAGAAATTCTGGCGCTCATTGCTGTGAGCACGATGCTTTCGGGCAAGCACCGCATTTCTGAAAGCTTTCCGGCACCGGCAGAAGCCTTGGCCGCGCTTTCGCCCGAAGCCCGGGCGGAAATCTGCCACGCTTTTCGGAAGGCGTTACGGACTGCGCGCCAGGAGCCCCTCATTTCGGCGGCCTGAGCCAGCTCTGAAGCCTTCTTCTCCGCAAGGCCTTAACAATTTCGGGCTGGTTCCTATCCTCACGGCCGCACGCTGGTTAAAGCAACGCCACGCTCAGTTTCCGCCGCTTGCCAAGCTCTCCAGGCGCGTCTCTCGGACTATTGGCCGGTAACGAAGAGGCAAGGCCCGGATCAATAGGCTGTTATACAGATCGCCATCAATTCTTGCGCATTCTGGTGCGCCGGCGGCCTCGGACCGCCGGTCCGCGATACGGACGTCGCCGCCACAATTTATGTCGCTCTGGATAGTCGCGCTCCTTGGGGTTTACACAGATTTAACGGGCGGAACGCAACGTTCGGTTTGATGGATGCGTCAAAGTTAATACGAGCGGCGAATCCGGACGCTAGGCCGCCGGGAGAAGCGGAAGGTGAAAGCCATGATGACCGAGACGACGCGGAGGGCTTTTGGGCTGGATGACGGCTCCTTGTTGAAATGGAGAGCGGGAGGCCGAGGGGACAAGCTGAAAACGCTGCTCTTTGTCGCCGGCGTTGCTCTCATGATTCTGCTTGGATTCAGGATGCTTTCGGGCGCCCCGCTGCCGCAATACAACGGCCGTCGAATGCGCGGGCCCATGATGAGGATGCCGGGACCCGACAAGCAATTGGCTCGCCTGAGCAAACGCCTTCATCTGACGCGGGACCAAAGAGCCAAGATCAAGCCAATCTTAAAAGAACAGTACGAAAAGTTGAGAGCTTTGCGCCGAGATACCACGCTCTCTCGGCAAGAGCGAATGGCCAGGTTTCGGCGGATTCACGGGCAGACATTTGATCAAATCCGGCCTTTGCTCACCGCCAAACAGCAAATTGAATTACGCAAGATGCGCCGGGCGCGGGCTCGACGGCGTGGACAGGAAAGGCCCATGTAACATTTCGCCGTGGGCAGCGGTCACTTAAGCCTCTGGCTGTGGCCTTGTCCAAACCAGAAGCTCTGAACTTTAACAAAATCGCGGCGACCGGTGATTGCTGCTCCACTCCGCTCAAATGCAAGGGAGGCTTATGAAAATCGTATTGGCGCTTTTAGCGACGACGCTTTTGGGAACGATTCCTGGCTGGGCAGTTCTCGGACAATACGAAAACTCCATCACCTTGGATCAGCAGCACCTGCGCGCTCAGGCGCGGGAGATCGCTCGACAGGGCTATTCGATCCAAGAACTGAAATCTCCCGATGGCCAGCTTGTCCGAGAATACGTTTCGCCGGCTGGTCTGGTGTTTGGGGTTGCGTGGCAAGGGCCGACCATGCCTGACTTGCGGCAGTTGCTAGGCTCTTATTTTGGGAATGTGCAAAAGGCTAATCAGTCACGGCGACCGGGGCGCGGGCCGCTGATTGTCCAAACAAAGGATTTTGTCTTCGAGAGCGGCGGCCACATGCGATCCTTCCGCGGATGCGCCTACGTGCCCAGCCTGTTCCCAAAGAATATCCCGGCGGAGGTGATACGATGAAGCCATGGCGCGCCAAGCTGGGGTTCTTTGCTCTTATTGCAACCGTCGCAGTGGGGTTGGCAAGTTGCGGAGGTGGCGGCAGCTCGAGTTCGAGCGCTCCGACTCCACCTCCGGTCAACAACACGCAAGCCATTACGGTTGATTTCGGTCCCGCCAATAATTACATAAACGGACTTTTCACCAGTGTCACGATCTGCGCGCCCAGCAGCTCTAATTGCCAGACGATTCCGAACGTCCTCGTGGACACCGGGTCGGTAGGTTTGCGTCTGCTGTCCTCCGCCGTCACGCTCTCATTGCCGGCCGAAACGGATTCGAGCGGCAACGATTTACAGGAATGCATGAGCTTTGCGGATGGTTCCTATTTGTGGGGGCCGGTGGCGGGTGCCGACGTTGAGCTGGCGGGCGAGCAAGCCTCTTCGGTGCCGATTCAGATTGTCAGCGCGTCGCCGTCGTTTCCTGTGCCCAACTCGTGCACGAGTGGCGGCGGTCCCGATGAGAACACGGTCGCATCCCTCGGCGCGAACGGCATTTTGGGGATTGGAAACTTCCGCCACGACTGCGGCACGGCATGCACCTCAACCTCGACCGCTCCCGCCCTTTATTATCTTTGCCCAAATTCCGTCTGCCAGACGGCTTCGGTGGCTCTGACCGGCCAGGTTCAAAATCCTGTGTGGCTATTCCCGGGAGACAACAACGGCGTGCTGATTTCATTGCCGCCGGTGCCGGCAACCGGCTCGCCGTCCGTCTCAGGCTCGCTCATTTTCGGCATCGGAACCCAATCCGACAACGCGCTCGGTAGCGCGGTGATTTATACGACGAACTCCAGTGCGAATTTCCAGACCACGTACAATGGCATTGCCTACAGCAACAGTTTCATTGATTCTGGGTCGAACGCGCTCTTTTTTCTCGACCAGACCACGCTCGGCATTCCCGACTGCTCGGATAATCCCGGCTGGTATTGCCCCAGCTCGACGCAACAGTACACGGCGACCAATACCGGCTTGAACGGCGCGACGGGACCGGTTTCCTTCAACATTGCCAACGCCGACTCGCTGTTCAGTTCCTCCAACGCGGCGTTTAATGATCTGGGAGGCGACTCCGGAACCAGCCCTTCAACCGACTACTTCGATTTTGGACTCCCCTTCTTTTTTGGCCGCAACGTGTTCGTGGGGATTAACGGCATGGCCGGGCCAAACGGATCCGTCGGCCCCTATTGGGCGTATTAGTATCGTCCATACGGGGGCTCAGCATGGCCAAGACGACGGGCTAGGGCGGCGGGCGGCTTCCGCTCAATAGCTTTCGCTTTCCAGAGCGCGCAAGCCGTCGTTGAGGCCCTCACCCGCACAACCCTTGACCCGCTTTCGTGAAATATCCCCGCGCACCCACGTCACCCTTTGGCGCTCTCGCGCGGGGCAAGGGTCATGGGTTGGAGGTTTGTCGAAAAAGTTGGTTCACGCAAAGGCGCGAAGGCGCAAAGCACGGAAAGGGACGAGCAACCACAGCGCGCGGCCGAAGCCGCGCAGACGGTGCAGCGAGTTTCCGAATCGCGGCACTATATATGTTTGCAAAATTTTGCAATCCTGAATCGAAAGCGAGTCCACTATGATAGCAGGTCATGGACAAACCAAATTTTGATCCCGGACTGACGGAGCGGTATGAGGGAAAGCTGCGGCGGGTAATCCGCAAGGATGGGGAATTTAACATCCACCGGCGCGGCACCACGTGGAGGGACATCCATCCTTTCATCTACCTCATCAATCGGCCGTGGCATGCGCTGCTGGCGATCCTGTTTGGCGGGCTGGTAGGGATGGACGCAATCTTTGCGTTCCTCTATTACGCGCTCGGAGTGAATCAGCTCCACGGGGCGGAGGCTCCGACGGCGCTGGGTCGCTTCCTCAAGGCTTTTTTCTTCAGTTCGCAGACGCTGACCACGGTGGGCTATGGGACGATTTATCCCACCACAACGTTGACCAACCTGGTCGCCTCCTTCGAATCCATGGTGGGGCTGATGGGATTTGCTGTGGCAACAGGCTTCCTGGTGGCCAGACTGTCTCGCCCAAAAGCGCGCATCGGCTTCAGTCGCGCCATGCTGGTGGCTCCTTACAACGGCGGAGCCAGCCTGCAATTTCGCATCGTCAACCGCGGCGTCAGCAATCTCATGGAAGTTGAGGCGCAGATGCTGCTAATGACCGTGGAGCAGGTGAGCGGAAGCTTGCAAAGAAAATACACGCCGCTAAAGCTCGAGCGGGATGCGGTGCTCTTCCTGGCACTCACCTGGACGATTGTCCATCCCATTGACGCCGACAGCCCGCTCTATGGCAGGACCGCCCAGGACCTTGAGCGATGGCAGTCGGAATTTTTGATCTTGATTAAAGGCGTCGAAGACACCTTCAGCCAGCCGGTTCACGCGCGGGCTTCCTACCGCTATGATGAGTTGCTATGGGGCGCGCGGTTTGCGCCCTCCTTCCGAGTGGATTCGAAGGGCGACATCGAGCTCGAAGTGAACCGCGTGAGCGACGTCATCCAACCCTCCCCGGTTACGGTCCGCGGCCGATGAGTCGCTGAAGGGCGCGTGCCAGCGACGCTCAGGGCCCGCTGTTCAGGTCACGAAAGGCGCCTTGTGCGCCGGCGGATCAACACGGCGACCTGTCCACCCTCGAATCCCAAGTTCAAACGAGCCTATCGGATTCCAGGCTGCGCTATGCCTTCTCCTGCATTTGGCCTTAGACCTCAGAACTGCAAGTTAAGATGGAATTTGGATGCTTTCCCGTGATTGTGGTAAGATACGTCGCGTTTCGGGTCGGCCGCTGGGGTTCGGACCGAAGGATGCGCGGAACGACACCTCGGTGGCTCGGAACCCCTTAGCTCGGGTTCGTAAAGGCCCGCGCGGGCCGCGATGGTGGTCTTGCGCGGCGCCCCAGTCTTCCAGAATGTTGAGACGTTGAATTCCAGGTAGGCACGATGGCTGGAACCCATCACGCCGACGGCATTTCCCCCCAAGGGGGACATTTCCACTATCATCGAAGGGCTGCTCCGCTGGAGCCGCGCCGGCCCCGCGAGGTCCGCGCAAAGTGCCCAGAAGACCTGTCAATTTTTCTAGACTACGCCCGAGTCGAGAAGGGTTTGGCTGCCAATACCATCGAGGCTTACCGGCGCGACTTGGGTGAGTTTTTGGAGCACCTCGCGCGGGCTAGCCTCAGTATGGAAAAAATTACCCGTGACGACTTACGCCGATTTCTGGAGGGGCTGTACCAACGCGGGCTCAGCGGACGCTCGGTGGCACGGCATTTGGCAGCCGTGCGACACTTTTACGCTTACCTGATGAAAGATGGCCGGGTAAACGCTAACCCAGCTCGTGAGTTGGACTCACCGAGGCTGGGTGAAACCTTGCCGAAGTATTTGAGCAATGATGAAGTCGAGTCCTTGCTTGCCCAGCCCGATGGGACGACGCCCCTGAGCTTGCGCGATCGCGCCATGCTGGAGCTGCTTTACGCCACCGGCATGCGAGTCTCGGAGCTCATCCGAGTTTGCTGGGCCGACTTCGAGCCCAATCTGGGCGTCATCCGTTGCCGGGGCAAGGGAGGCAAAGAACGGCTCATCCCTGTAGGGAAATCGGCTTTGGCAGCCGTCGAAGCGTATCTACGGGATGGAAGATCGAAACTAATTCGGGTGCCCGATATGCCTTATCTGTTTCTGAACCGCCGAGGGCAATCGCTGTCCCGGGTGGGGTTTTGGAAAGTTTTGCGCCGCTACGCGCGTGCCGCAGGCATCCGCGCGCCGCTTAGCCCCCACACTCTTCGTCACTCCTTTGCCACCCATTTGCTGGAGCGGGGCGCCGATCTTCGCTCGATTCAGATCATGCTCGGGCACAGCAACATTTCCACGACCCAAGTTTACACCCATGTCTTAACGGAGCGATTGCGGCAGGTCTATCAGGCACATCATCCGCGCGCCTAGGCTATGAGCGACTACAACTTCTTGATGGAAAGCAAGCTTTCCCCACGGCATTTCAGGGTGCTTAACCAGTTGGCTCAGGCAGCTAGCGCCGAAGGGCTCAATCTCTATCTGGTCGGCGGCGCGGTCCGCGACCTGACCGACGGTCGGCAGATTATTCGCGATTTGGATTTCTCCGTAGAGGGGAATCCAGAAAAAGTTCTCCACCACCTGGAGGGTTCCCGGACTGAGAGTCGCCAAGCCGCCGCCGTCAGCCTTTTCCCGGCGGATGAGGACGACTCTCGCGTGGAAGAGATCCGCTATCACGCTCGCTTGCGGTCAGCGGATATTTACTTTGCCAGCGGCGCGCGAGCTGAGTTGAGCCAGTGCCGTCGGGAGGATTACACGCGGCCTGGCAAGCCGCCGGAAATCACCCCGGCAACCATTTTCGAGGACTTGCGACGGCGCGACTTCGCCCTCAACGCGATGGCCGTGTCGCTGCATCCGAACTCGCGTGGCCTACTGCTGGATCCGACCAACGGCGCCGGCGATATCGAGCGGCAAGAGATTCGCGCCTTGCACAGCCGAAGCTTTGCCGAGGATCCCTCGCGCATCTTTCGCTTGCTGCGCCTGGGTCAGCGCCTCGGTTATAAAGCGGAGGAGAAGACTGAAAATTGGTTCCACGCGGCTCTGGAGACCCAAGCACACTCTCGAATGACTCCGGAGCAGCAGGGTCGTGAGCTGGAAGCGATTTTACGTGAGGAAAATCCTGCCCGAAGGCTCAAGCTGCTTGCCGACCGGGGACTTCTGACCTCGCTCGACCGTGCCCTGACGCGTGTTTCCTTTGATCGGTTCCGTAAGATTCGCTCTCTCGCGGAGAAATTCCCCGATGCCGACTTATTTCTGCTGAACTTCGATGCCTTAACAGCGCATTTAGGCCAAGCGCAACGGCGGCGTCTGGCCACAAAGATCATTCCAACTTCTCGCGCTCTCAAGCTGGTTCTCCATTTGGAGCGCGAAGCGAAGAAACTTGGCCGGG
>JAJYNF010000130.1 GCA_021786455.1 Acidobacteriota bacterium | reverse complement strand
AACAACGCCCTTTTGCGAGACCACTTGAATGTTATCTCTCTTCAAGCCGGGGTCTTGAAAAAGCTTGGCCTCGATGGCCGAGGCAATGGCGTTATCGTCGGGAGTTTGAGAGGCGTGGAAATAGCTGCACCCGGAAGTTGTCAAGAGTCCACCTAAAATCAGCGCAGTCAAAACGGCGTTGCATTTTTGCATGGCCAACTCCTTCGCTCAAGCGTCCTGAGCCGTGCTTCGCCCGGCGAGCAGGCGATCACTGACGGTTATACGGGGTTCTTGCACCTCGAATTTAGCTTTTTTCAGAGTGGAAGTCCAGCGCACCTTTTTCCTCGATGCCAACAAGCTGCGGCTCCAACTCAAGAATCATTCCGGTTCGAGCATGGACGGTGCGGCGAATGTGACGGGCAAGGGCGAGCACATCGCTCGCCGTCGCGCCGCCGCGGTTGAGCAGCACGAGCGGCTGCTGTGGATTAACTTCTGCCCCTCCAACCCGGTAGCCTTTCAGGCCGCAGATGTCAATCAGGAATGCTGCCGGAAGCTTAATGTGCTCGGAGGTGGAACGCTGGCGGATTTCTTCCAGCCTTTGCATAACCGACGTCGGAAAATTTCGGGCAAGCGCGACGCGGAGGGTTTCAAACTCGTCCTTGCGCACTGGCAGGTTCTTGAAGAATGACCCGGCGTTGCCGCCTCTTTCCTCGCGCGGGAAAGGAAACTTGCGATCGCGGATTTCGATGATGGCGCGGCGAACGTCGGCGATGGTCGGCTCCGCGTCGCCGCGCTCCGCGAAATAGTCGCGCACGTCGCGATAAGCGAGATTGGGTTTGCCGAGCGAGTTCAGGCGCAGATGAAGCGACAGAATGATGAACCGGCTTGGGGCGGTGGTGTCGAAAATGCTCGCGCGATAGGCGAGACGGCAATCCTTCGGAAAAAGCGTCCGCACCGCCCCCGTCTCTATTTCCATGACCTCGGCGCTGTCGAGTACGTCGCCGATTTGCTGGCCGTAAGCGCCGATGTTTTGAACGAGCGCCGCTCCCACCTGGCCCGGAATGTGCGACAAATTTTCGATGCCCCACCATTCACGTTCAACGACTTTGCGCACGGCTTCGTCCCAGATTTCGCCGGCCTGAATGCGAACAAGAACGGCGTCCTCGCCACAGGCTTCATGCTCCATGCCCTTCTGCGCGGGATGGATGACCAGGCCGTCAAAACCGCGGTCGCTCACCAGGATATTGCTACCGCCGCCCAGCACGAACACGGGCAATCGCTCGCGGCGGGCGAAGTCGAGCGCCGAGCGAAATTCCTCGGGCGTGGAAGCGGTCGCAAAGAAACGGGCCGGGCCGCCAATCTTGAAAGTCGTGTAAGGCTTAAGCGGCACGTTCTGCTGGATCGCGGTCATCGGCTCACAGTATTTCACATTTTGCCGGTCACCCGCGAGTATCTGGCGGCGGGGCGGACTATAGCGAACCGGCCGGCGGACGGCCAGGCTAATAGGGTCTCCCTTTAGTTCTTCACAACGGACTCGGGACGCTGTTATTCCGAGCGAAGCGAGGAATCTGCTTTTCTGCCGTGAAACAAGCAGGTTCCTCGGCCCGATAAAAATCATCGGGCCTCGGAATCACCGTCGCGCCGTAAACCATTGCGCGGAACACCACCCTAACGGGGCTTCGGCCCAGCCCGACGAGCATGTAAGAACGATGGCTCCGCTTGTGGACGCCAGACGGAAGTGATATGCACTTCCGTTGATGAGACCGCCGAAGCGGTCGGTGGGCCTCGAAGGTCCGTCAATAAACGGAGCCGATCATGACCATACCCCACAGCGTGGCCGAGATTCTCAAACAGCACGTCACTCTGGAAGTGGAAGGGATTGACCGGATGTATCTGAACGTTTACGTTCCCCGACCGCAGATATAGGAACAGGAGAACGGCATCTCGGCCGCCGGATATTTCTCGATACGTGAAGTCGCGCCTTGGTGCCGAGTCGCGTATAATTGATAAGGCAAGCCCGAAACCAACGGAAAGCGGTAAGGCTATTCAAGCACGCGCCGAAGGTGGCGCAACTCACGGCCAGTGCTCGAACCAAGGGGGGAGCAACGCAGTGGAGAACGGGGGGCGCGTTTTAATCGTTGAAGATGAGCCGCCGGAGCGCGAAGCGCTGGCCGAGCTCCTCGCTACGTGGGGGTATCAAAGCAAAGCGGCGGCCTCGGCGGAAGAAGCCTTAGCCTTGATCGTTTCGTTTAATCCGGACGTCGTGATTTCCGATCTGCGAATGCCCGGTGTAAGCGGCATGGACTTGCTCAAGCAAGTGAAGGAGCTGGATCCCGGCCTCGACTTCATCATGCTGACGGGACAAGGCAGCATTGAGGAGGCGGTGGAGGCCACCAAGCTGGGGGCTTATAACTTCCTCGAAAAACCGGTGAACGTAAAACGCCTGCAAGTGGAACTGCGGAACTGCCTCCAGAGGCGCGAGAGCCTCCGCCAGCTCGAGGTGGCGCGACGCCGCCTGCGCGACGCCGGCGTCTTGGGAAAACTGGTCGGCGGGTCGAAAGCGATTCAAGAGACCATGGCGGTCGTCTCTCAGGTAGGGTCTTCGCGCGTCTCGGTTTTGATCACCGGCGAAAGCGGCACAGGAAAGGAGCTGGTTGCACAGACCCTCCATGACCTCAGCCCGCGGCGGTCCAGGGCGTTCGTCGCCGTCAATTGCGCGGCCATTCCCGAAACCCTGATGGAAAGCGAGATCTTCGGACACGAAAAGGGAGCCTTCACCGGCGCGGTCGAGCGGCGCGTGGGTTGCTTTGAATTGGCCGACGGCGGCACGCTATTGCTCGACGAGATCGGTGAAATGCCGCCGCAGACGCAGGCCAAATTGCTGCGAGTGCTCGAAGACTCCAAGCTGCGGCGGCTCGGCAGTAAATCCGAAATCACGGTGGACGTCCGCCTGCTGGCGGCGACCAATAAGGTCCCGGAGGACGCCGTGGCCAAGGGACAACTACGCGACGATTTGTACTATCGCTTGAATGTGGTTCGGATTGCGATGCCTCCCTTGCGCGAGCGCCTGGAAGACATCGAAGAGCTGACGCAGGCGCTGCTCGTCGAATTAAATCGAAAGCATCAACGGTCGGTTCGCGGCGTGGACGGAGGAGTGCTCGAGGTGTTTCGGCGCTACTCTTGGCCTGGAAATGTGCGAGAGCTCCGTAACACGCTGGAGCGCATGCTGGTTCTCTCAAATGGCGAGGTGCTTCGCAAGAGCGATTTGCCATCGGAGTTCGGGCAAGCACGCCCCCCCCAAGAAGGTGACCAGTTAAAGCTTCGCCCGGGCATGACGGTGGAGGAGGCGGAGCGAAAGCTGATTGTCGAGACATTAGCCTTTACTTCTCATAACAAGACCCGGGCCGCGGCGATGCTGGGCATCAGCCTCAAGACGCTCCACAATAAGCTGAAAGACTATGAGGCTCAGCCTCAAGGCTAAATTGACGGCCGCCATTTCCCTGCTGGTTTTACTGGTGGTCCTCGCCATCTCTGCGGTCTATCTTTCGCGCCTGACCCGTCAGGCTCTGGCAGAAGTCGGGCATAAGGGAGAAGACCTGGCCCATGAAGTTTACGAACAGGCTCGCAGCGTCTTGGCGCATAGCGAGCTTCCCCCGGGCGTCAATCCGAACGACTCCGCGAGGGTGCTGGCATTTGTCCAGTCGCAGCTCGCTCACGACCCGGGTCTCAACACCTTGCTCAATTCCGCCGTGGGCTACTCGGCGACGATCTACGACGTGGCCATAACCGACGCCCACGGCACGGTTCTGGTAGATAACAATCCCGCCGAGATCGGCGAACGTTACCGGCCGCCGCCGCCCTTTCGTGACCTACTTCAGGCTGGCGCGATCCGGCAAATTGAAGTCATCTACGGCCGTCCCCGCCTTTACGAGGTGACCTTGCCGGTGGCGCTGGGTACCGAACCCCTGACGGTACGGGTTGGGGTTTCAACCATATTCTTACGGCAAGAGCTTTCTCCGGAGCTGCGGCGCGGCATGGCGCTGGCCGCTCTTGCTATTCTTCTCGCCACCGTGACAGCCAGCCTCCTTTCCTTCAGACTGTTGCGGCCTCTCGAAACCATTTCGCGAAGCGTGGCGCGGATGGCGCGCGGAGAAGACGCGGAGCCGTTACCCCTCGACCGCCGGGACGAATGGGGCTTGCTTTCTTCTCGCTTGAATCTCCTCGGCGAGCAAATCCGAGGCGAAAAAAGCGCTTACCAAAAACTGAAGGATAACCTGGATCAGTTGCTCTCCAAGCTGACGGATGGGTTGTTGCTGTTCGATAAAGAGGACCGCCTGGTCCTGACGACCGCGCCGGCGGCGCGGTTCCTCCCTTCTTCGGCCGAGCCTTTGATGCAGCGGCCGGTGGGCGAGGTCTTCGGCTCCGAACGCGCGCTCGACCGGGCGATTCGGGAAGCATTTCAGTCCGGCCAGCCGTCGCTTTGGCCTTCCCTCCCCGCAGAGGGTTTGGAAGGGGTCACCGAGGTGACGGCTAGCGTTCAATTTGCGGTAAGAGACGGCGAGCGAGTGGGAACGTTGGTGACGCTGCGCGATGCCTCCCGCCGCGCTGAGCTGGCGAGTCAACTCGACGACACGGCCAAGACGGCCGCGCTGAGCCGCATCATGTCCGGCGTGGCGCATGAGGTCAAGAATCCGCTGAATGCCATGGGACTTCAGATTGAGCTCTTAAAGAATAAATTGGCCGGCCAAAGCGCTCCGATAGATGCCCAGCTCGATAATCTTTCCAAGGAAATCCGGCGGCTGGATCGAGTGGTAAAGACTTTTCTCGATTTCACCCACCCCGTTGAGGTGCATCCCGTTCCCACAGACATCTCCACGTTGATTCGGGAGGTGTTTATTTTGGCCGAACCCCACGCCAATAAAAATCACGTTCGCATGACCCTCGAACCGAACGGCGCGTTGCCAGCCATTCCCGCCGACCCGGCCTTGCTCAAACAGGCGATCCTCAATTTGGTGATCAATGCCTGCCAAGCCATGCCCTCGGGCGGCGAGTTGAAGGTGTGCCCGCGCCTCGGCAGCCATCGCCTCGAAGTGGAGATCGCCGACCAAGGGGTGGGTATTCCGCCGAAGGTTCAGCAGCATATTTTCGAGTTATTTTTTACGACCAAACCCGGCGGCACTGGAGTTGGCCTGGCGATGGCCTACCGCATCATCCAGCTTCATCACGGGACTATTGATTTTACAAGCGAACCGAACCGCGGGACGACGTTCCATATTTCCCTGCCCGCCTGAGCTTGCGCCCCCGACGGCTACCCAAACTCGCTCCCCAAGAGTAAGATGGGGCTGCTGGTAGATCGGCCCTTTGGAGGAAAACCCTCCAACGCCCGGTCCGTCATCCGTGGCGCGTCACGGGCCGGGCATATCTCAATGCGCGGGAGGTGTTATGCCTTTCAAAAAGATCGTGAAGTTTTTTAGCGGGCCCGCCCCGCACATTTCACGCGAAGAGGCCATGAGCGTCTTCAAGCGCGACCACTTCAAATGCCAATACTGCGGCCTGGATGGGCTGCACAACTTTTCAAATTGGCTGGTCTTGACCATTGACCACGTGCATCCGCGCGCCAAAGGGGGAGGACGCAACATGGCAAATCTCGTTACCTGCTGCCAACCTTGCAATGTCCTTAAGGGTCATCGCATTTTCGCCTCGCGCGAGGCGGCCAAGAAGTTTGTTCTTGAGAAGCGCGAGGAGTGGCACCGGGTTTTTGAGGAACAGGTGAAATCGCACGGCAAAGCATCTGTGGCTGCCCAGTGAATCTGGACAAGCCGACGGGACGGGCGCGGCAAGACCCGGCCATTTTTCGTCACCACGAGCCAGGCCGGCGAAGAACGGCAACTCAAACTATCGTGAAAGATTCCGAAAGCGCGCGGTTTGAAGAAGGGGTGCCGTGAGCCGCCTCTCCGTTCCAATCCAGACGCTGAGCGAGCGGCCGGCCAGGCTACTGCGCGGCGCGTCGTCTTCCACCTCAACCGCGCTCATCCGAGCCTGGCACGATTCGCTCGACTTGTTGGTCCGCCCGTTCGACACGCGGCGTTGGGTCAAGCTGAGTGTGGTTTGCCTGGTTCTGGGCGGGGGCACTCCCACCGCGGCTCTTAACGGAGTTCTTGGAATTTTGCCCAAAAACATTCAGGCTCGGGCCCTGGCCGCCAAAGTCGAGGGTTATGCCGCGCAGCATGCCTGGCTGTTCTTCCCTGCATTGCTTCTCTTCCTATTCATCGCTTTGGGCCTTCTTTTCCTCCGCGCCGCGGGCCGATTCATCTTGGTGGACGCAGTGGCGCGAAAGGAAATCCGGGTACGGAGAGCCTGGAAATGGAACCGCCGGGTGACGCAATCTTATTTTTGGTTCCTGCTGGGTTTGCTGACGCTGATCGGAAGCGTGCTGGGAGCGATGTTTCTCGGTTCTTTCTCTTACTTACAATCCAGCGCCTCGCGGCCCTCGTGGACCCTCTCTTTGACGCTCGTGTTTCTTTTAGGGAGCGTCATTCTGGTGGGAATCCTCTCCGCGCTGGCCATTACCCTCACCGACGACTTCGTGGTGCCCATCATGTACGTCGAGCGGGTTTCATTGGGCCAAGCGTGGCGTGAACTGGCGCGACTGATGCGAAAAGATCCGGCCGCGTTTGTTTTGTACGTGCTGGTTCGCATTGGCTTGGCCATCCTGATTGGCGCGGCGGTGCTCTTTTTGCTCTTTCCGGCGCTCCTCGCCATTTTTTCAGGCGGAGTGCTGGCAGGAAGTCTTGTCTTTCTTTCCTTGCGCGCCGTGGGAGCGGTGTGGACTTGGAACGCTGCTACCCTGACCCTCACCTTGGTGGCGGCTGCGATTTTCTCGAGCGTCTTGCTTGTGGCGCTGAGCGTGGCGGGAATGCCGGGTCAAGTTTTCCTCCAGAACTTTGCCATTCGATTTATTTCCATGCGCTTTCCATCGCTGGCGCATTTCCTCGATGCCCAGGCGGGCGACGCATCCTCTCAAACGCCCCAGGTCGCTTGACCGTGTTCGTCCGAGCGGGTTTGCGCGCCCAGCGACGCGAAGCACCGAGGCGCTAACTTTGCCATCCCCCGCCTAGGGCCTGGTAAAGCTGCACCAGGGCGAGCCGTGCGTTAAGCTCCGCCTGGATTAAATTGAATTGAGCAGCAAGGAAGTTCGTCTCGCTGGTCAGCACTTGCAAATAGCTCGCTCCCCCGTTGCGGTAGAGGACCAGCGAAAGGCGATCCGACTGACGCGTGGCTTCGGTTAGCTGCTGTTGCCGTTGCAGGAATTCGCGGTCTTTTTGATACGCGATCAGGGTGTTCGAAACCTGGTCGAGAGCGGTTAGAATAGATTGACGATACGTAAGAAGCATCTGTCGCCATTGCGCCTGGGCCAAGCGCACGCCCGAGCGAAGCGCGCCGGCTTCGAACACCGGTTGAACCAGATTCAGCGGGATGTTCCAAGTGCGCGACGGGCGGCTGATGAGCCGATTCAGCGCGTAGCTTTCAACCCCTCCGGTTCCGGTGAGCGAGATATCCGGGAATAGCGAAGCCTTGAGGACGCCAATCTGCGCATTGGCAGCCATGAGGTTGGCTTCGGCTTCGGCGATGTCCGGTCGACGATCGAGCAATTCCGCAGGAAGGCCGGCCGGAACGGTGGCCGGTTCCGGCTGCTCCAGGAGGGGCCGCGCGCGCGGAATCGGCCCGGGATTCTCGCCCAGCAGGAGCCGGAGCAAATTTTCCTGCTCAGCGATCTGCCGTTCGAGGTTGGGAATTTCCTCCGCCGCAACATCCACGAGCTGCCGCGCCTGGCTAACATCCAGCGCCGAGGTAGAACCATTTCGGGCCAGCACGCGGATGAGCCTCAACGAGGCCTCGCGTGAGGCCAGGGCGCGCCGGGCAACCGACAGGTCGGCATCGAGGGCTTGCAATTGCAAATACGCCGTGGCCACGCTAGCCACGATGGATACCCTCACCGCGCGCTGACCCCATTCCGTGGAAAGCAATTGCGCTCGGACGGCTTCGGTTTCGCGCCGGTACTTGCCCCAAAAATCCAAGTTCCAGAGGACGGAAAAATCGAGCCGACCGGCGTTCACTTGATAGGCGGGAAATATTTTGGAAATTTTCGGGTTTTGCTCGGTGAATAGAGCGCCGCCGAAGGCAACCGAAGGAAATTGGCTGGCCCGCGTAATACCGACCGCCGCTTGCGCTTCGACCACGCGCGCCGCGGCGATCCGTACATCGTAATTCTGAGCCATGGCCGTATGAATCAGTTTAACAAGCGTCGGATCCCGAAACACTTGCCACCATTTCTCGCTGCCCAAGGAAGGCTTGGCTGCCGGAGCCGTCGCGCCCCGGTAGTTCCCCGGCAGATTCACCGAGGGCCGATGGTAATTCGGGCCGACGGTGCAGGCGCCCCAAAAAAGGAGGAATGAAAGGACCCCCAATTTTTTCATTTAGTCACCCTGCCCCGAAGCCTCTCCCGGCGCCAATCTCGGGGCCGGTCGGCGCGCCGCGCCCGATATCCGTTCGACAACGTAAAAGATGGCGGGAACGAAGAAGATGCCAATCAGGCTCGCGGCCAGCATTCCCCCGATTACCGTGGTCCCCATAATCTGTCGGGCGATGGAGCCCGTGCCGGAGGCCGTCCACAAAGGAACACAACCCAGGATGAAGGCAAAGGAGGTCATCAGGATCGGCCGCAGACGCAGGCGCGCCCCGCCGAGCGCCGCCTCCATTAGCGGCTTGCCCTGCTCGTGCTGCTTTTTGGCAAACTCGACAATCAGAATCGCGTTCTTAGCCGCTAGCCCGATGAGCATGACCAGGCCGATCTGCGAAAAAACGTCGTTATCCAAATGAACCATGTAAGCAGGATAGAAATGGGCGACATAGAGGCGCCGCAGCAGCAGCATCCCGAAGGCCCCGAAAACGGCGATGGGCGTGCTCAACAGAACACTGAACGGCAACGTCCAGCTTTCGTAGAGCGCCGCGAGAATCAGGAAGACGAACAACAGCGACAAGCCGAAGATCGCCGTGGCGGATATTCCGTGGCGCGCTTGCTGCTCCTGAAATGACATGCCCATGTAGCCATAACCCATGCCGGAGGGCATCGTCTCCCGGAAAACGCGCTGAAGCGCTGCGGTGGCCTGGTCCGAGCTATAGCCCGGAGCGGCGCTGCCATTAATTTGAGCCGCGTCGTATTCGTTGTAGTGCATGACAAACTGCGGGCCAAGCTCCGGCTCAAAGTGAACCAGCGTGGAGAGAGGAATCATTTGTCCGGTGGCGTTGCGGACGTAGAAGCGGCTGATATCGGCGGTTTTAAGGCGGTAATCCGGCTCACCCTCCACGTAAACTTGCCATTGTCGTCCGAAGCGATTGAAATAGTTCACAAAGATGCCCCCAAGAAACGCCTGAAGCGTCGTATAGACATCCGGCAAGGCCACGCCCATTTTGAGGGCAGCGGCTCGATCCACCCGGGCAAACTTTTCCGGCATGTTGGGGACGAAAGTTGTGGAGATTGCGCCGATTTCCGGCTGCTTCCGCGCGGCAGCGAGAAATTTAGCCAGGTTGGCGGCCAGAAACGGAATGCCGCGCCCGTTCCGCTCCTCCAAAACAAACGTAAACCCGCCGGAAGTTCCCACTCCCGGAATTGCGGGCGGCGAAAAGCTGAAGGCGGTGCCCTGCGGCAAGCGACTGAGCTCACGGTTCAATCGCGCTTCAATGGCCCAGACTTGCTCCTTGATTTGCTTGCGGCTGCTCCACGGTTGGAGGGTAACGAAAAAGAATGCCGAATTCGTTGCCTGAACGTAGCTGAGCAGACTGAATCCGACGACGCTCGTGACGTAACGAACGCCCGGCGTGCTCACCAGAATGTGCTCGATGCGGTGAGCCACCGCGTTGGTGCGCTGGAGCGATGCCCCCGGGGGAAGGCTGAGGTTGACGTAGGCGTAGCCCATATCTTCCTCGGGCAGAAAGCTAGTCGGCAGCTTCTTGCCGATCAGCGCCGCCGCGCCGAGAAATACCACCAACAACAACACGGCGAGCGCGCTCTTGCGGATGAGTTGGCCGGAGAAACTGAGATAACCATGGGTTGACCGCGCCAGCGTCCGATTGAACCACCGGAACAGAGGGGCCAGCAGTCCGCGCTGCGGCTTGGGAGGCCGGAGCAGCAAGGCAGCCAGCGCCGGGCTCAGGCTGAGGGCGTTGAAGGCAGAGATGATCACCGAGATGGCGATGGTGACGGCGAATTGCTGGTACAGGCGGCCGGTGATGCCGGGAATGAAGGCCGTCGGCACGAAAACCGATGACAACACGAGCGCGATGCCGACCACCGGGCCGGAAATTTCTTCCATCGCCGCCAAAGCCGCTTGCCGCGCCGGCTGCCCTTCTTCAATATGGCGCTCGACCGCCTCGACCACCACGATCGCGTCATCCACCACCAACCCAATGGCCAGCACCAACCCGAACATGGACAGCGTGTTGATGGAAAAGCCGAACAGCGGGAAAAAAGCGAACGTGCCGATCAGCGAAACCGGCACGGCCAAGAGAGGAATCAGCGTGGCGCGCCAATTTTGGAGGAATAGGTAAACGACGATAATCACGAGCGCCAACGCAATCCCCAAGGTAATCAGAATTTCCTTCATGCCCTCGGAAACCGCCAAGGTCTGGTCCAGCGAGATGGCATAATTCATGTCCGATGGAAATCGCAGCTTGGCGCCGGCCATAAAATCCCGCACCTCCTGGGCGTCCTCGACGGCGTTTGACCCTGGCAATTGATAGACGGCGACAATCGCGCTCGGCCGTCCGTTCAGCCGCCCTTTCAGGGAGTAAAATTGAGTTCCCAATTCGATGTGGGCGATATCGCGCAAGCGGACTACTCCGCCCGCCGGAGTCTCGCGGATCACGATATTGCCGAACTCGGCCGGCGTCACCAAGCGTCCCTGCGCCCGAACCGCATAAGTGAACTCTTGTCCTGGCGGCGCGGGCTCAGCGCCGATTTGCCCTGCCGGATTGACTGTATTCTGCGCTTGGATGGCGCTAACCACGTCGGGCACGGTGATGCCCAAATTGGCCATTCGGTCCGGGTTAAGCCAAATGCGCATCGCATACTGGCCTGAGCCGAACACCTGAACGTTCCCTATACCGCGCAACCGGGCAATCGGATCGTAGAGATTGATATACGCATAGTTGGCCAGGAATTGGGCGTTATAGGTCCCGCGCGGCGAGTCCAGGGCAACAAGCATCAGTGGCGCCGTGGTGGACTTTTGGACGATGACGCCGTATCGAGTCACATCGGCGGGCAGTTGAGACGCCGCCTGCGTCTCCCGCATCTGGCTCAGAATGAGGTCGGTGTCGGGGTTGGTGTTGACGCCGAAATCCACGATCATGGTCATTTGGTTATTGGAGGTGGCGCTCAGTGAATACATGTAGTTCATATTGTCCACGCCGCTCATCTGCTCTTCGATGGGCGTGGCAACAGACTGTGCGATGGTTTGGGCGTCGGCGCCCACAAAAGTGGCCTGAATCTTGGTCTCGGGAGGAACAATCGCCGGAAACTGAGAAACCGGCAGGCGAAAGATGGTGATGGCGCCGATGATCACGGTCAAGATGGCGATCACGATGGCCACCGTGGGGCGCCGAATGAAAAATCTCGACATGGCTTAGCGTCTCCCTCGGTTATAGGGTTCGGGAGTTACCCTCGCGCCGTTGCGTACCTTTTGGGCGCCCTCGGCCACCACTTGTTCACCGGGGTGGAGTCCGGAGGTAATCACCCACAGCGTGCCGACCGTGGGGCCGACCTGAACGGCGCGAATCTCAACGCGCCGATCCGCGCCAACCACGGCCACCTGATAGCCGCCCTGTAGTTCCGTCACCGCGCGTTGCGGCACCACCAGAGCGCCTTTTAGGATTTGGGTGATTGCCTCGACGCGCGCATATTCGCCCGGCCGAAGCACTCCATTCGGATTCGGAAACGCGCCCACAATCTGAATGGTTCCCGTCTGCGGATCCACCTGCCGGGCGGAAAACAGAATTCTGCCGCGATCAGGATAAGTGCGGCCGTCGGCTAGAGTCAGCGTAAGCGGAATCGGCGAAGTTCGTGAAAGCAGATTGACCGTGCCTGGCGCGATCCGCGCGGCAATGCGCAGGTATTCTTGCTGGCTGATAGAAAAATAGACTTTGATCGGGTTCACCTGTGAAACCGAAGTCAACACCGTTGAAGGACCCACCAAGTTTCCCGCCTGAACCCTGGCAATGCCGGCGAGCCCGCCGATCAGTGAGCGCACCTTCGTGTAGCCAAGATTGAGCGAGGCTTGCTCGACCGCCGCTTTGCCGGCCTCGACCGCTGCCGCCGCCGCCCGCCGCGATTCAAGGTCGTCGTCAAGCTGGCTTTGCGGAATGGCTCTAGCGCGCGCTTCGGGAATGTCCCGCTTGACGTCGAGCGTGGCGCGGGCAAGCTGAGCCTGCGCCGCCTCGAGCTGGGCTTTCGCTTGATCCAAGGCTGCCTGAAACGGCCGCGGATCAATCTCAAAAAGCACCTGATCGCGGCGAACGTACCCGCCTTCCTGGTAATCCTGCCGGATCAAATATCCGCTGACTTGCGGCTGAATCTGCGCGTTGACGTAACCTTCAAGCGTCCCGATCCAGTTCCCGTAAATAGGGATATTTTCTTGCTTGACCGTAATCACCCTCACGACAGGCAGGGTCACTGGAGGCGCCGCCGATGCGGCGCGTCTTCCGCAGCCCGTGCTGAGGCTAACCCCTGACAAGATCAACAAGGCCGAGAATCCTCGGAAATAGTTTATCGAACCGCGTTGCAAGGTCTTCCCCTTTCGGCGTTTAGAGCTTTCAGTTTCCAAACAGGTGGCCGATTTCGTTCATTCACCGAGCCGCTCCCGCAAATAGGCGGCGATCAGGAAGCGGAATTCTTTCACAATCCCTTCCCGCTCTTCGGGACTTGCCCGCGCGTAGAGCACCAGGCATCCTTTGATGACTTGGCGCAGAACATCAGCCAATCGAAGCGCCGTGGCCGGTGAAAGCTCCGGCCGCCCGGCCCGCACCACCGTGGCCATTCGTTGCCGCATCCGTTCGTGCCGCTGGCGGCTGCCGCGGCTCGGAGGTAAATCGAGCAGGGGGAGAAACGCTGGATGCCGCCGCGCCATACCCAACGGGAAACTCAACAGGCGCTCCACCAACCTTTCGAGGGTTTGCTTCTGAGAGCGGGACGAATCGGCTTTCCAAAACTCTTCGTACTCTTCGGTGAAACTCTCCCGCAGCACCTCGGCGAGCGACTCCTTGTTGGGAAAAAATTGATAAAGCGAACCCACCGCGGAGTGAGCGCGGCGGGCAACCTCACACATCGTAGCTGCCTCGTAGCCGGAGTCGGCAATCACCCGTTCGGCCGCGCGAAGCAACCGCTCCACCCTCCGCCGTCCCCGTTCTTGCGTCGGATCCCGGCGACGCCGCGCGCCAAAATGCGAAGACATGCTCGCATTTTACCATAAGGCCATGGCCACGCCAACTCAGCGCATAGAGTCTGGTCGCCTCCGAACAGTTGAGCGCCCGCATTGCTGCCGGTTCAAGACATGGGCCTGGCCCGTCACGATTTTCTTCCCCGCTGTTCATTGAGTAGGGCCGCTCTCAGAGTTTAGGAAGATCGTTGAGGGTCGTCGGTGCTCTCCGTGGTGGCGGCGGAGTGTTCTTCCTGGGGTAGGGGCGGCTGCGACTCGCCGTGTTGGGGATTTGCGTCTCCGACGGCCAAGGCCTCCGAGCCCAACGCTTGCCGCGCCAGCTCTTCGAACTCTTTCAAGCTGGGGAGTTCGTTCACGTCTCGCAGCCCAAAGTGAACCAGGAATTCGCGCGAGGTACGATAGAGGATGGGCCGCCCAACCACGTTTTTGCGCCCTGCGCTGACGATGAGTTTTTTTTCGAGCAGGGTATGGATTACACCACCACAATCCACTCCGCGAATCTCATTGATTTCAGGGACTGTGACGGGTTGGCGGTAGGCGATGACGGCTAGGGTCTCAAGGGCCGGTTTGGACAATCGCAGAGGAGGTTTCAAACTCTTGACGAATTGGCGCAACACCTCGTGATGCTCTGGCTTGGAAGATAGCTGATAGCCGCCGGCAACTTCGCGGATGTGGATGCCGTGGTGCGGCCAGGCGTAGTCGTTCATCAACTCATACAGCTTGGCTCTAATCCGTTCGTGCGCTTCGCCATCGAGCGACCGGCAAAGCGCGTCAAGAGAAACCGGCTCCGGTGAAACGTAGATAATCGCCTCCACCAAAGCTTTCAGTGTGTCGTCAGAGAGCATCTATTTCCGCGAGAAAGCCGCTGCCTCCGGCCGGCTACTCTTCATCAACTGGCGGCCAGGCTGAAGGCCGCGCGAGGCCTGTCCAACCGCCCCAGAGCGAGAATAGCAGAGTCATCCGTCCCCCTCAAGCCGAGCCTCAACTTCAGCGCCGCCGAACTGCATGTGGGACCCGGTTCAATT
>JAJYNF010000287.1 GCA_021786455.1 Acidobacteriota bacterium | reverse complement strand
TCTTGAGGGAAATGTCTCAACGTTTGTGGCCGTCCCTTCGCCCACCTCCATGCAATGGCGCTCTCTCGAGGGAGCCTGGTACGTTCAGGATTCCATCCGACTGCGAAACAACTTGACCGCAACCCTGGGCTTTCGCGCCGAGTTCACTAACGGCTGGAACGAGGCCAGAAACAGGGCCGCCAATTACATTTTCAATTCGCGCGGCGTCATTGAAACCCAGCCTCGCGTCGGCCACTCTGTTTTCACCGCCAACAACGCCGTGTTTTTGCCGGAACCCAGGGTGGGGCTTGCGTGGAGCCCTTTCAGTGATGCGAAAACGGTGGTCCGTGCCGGCTTTGGGCTCTATGCGGATCTTCAGGATGCGCTGAGCTATCGGCTGGATCAGAATGCTCCCTTCAACACGACCCTTCATTTCCGAAACGTTCCCCTGTCCTTTTTTCCGCTGGTTGCAGGAGCCGCTCTTCCGTCCGATGCGCTGATCGAGCCGGCGGGCGTCCAACCGAATCTTCAGACTCCCATGGTGGAAGCGTACAGCTTGCATATCGAACGCGCGCTCGGTTCCCACGCCGCCGTAGAAATGGGTTATATCGGCTCACACGGTGTTCACGAGGTGGTCAGCCTGGATGCTAACGCGCCGCGACCCGTCGTCTGCCCGAATGCGCCCTGCCCCACGGGCTTGCCAAAAGGAACGCTCTACACGCCGCCGAACGCCTCCTTACCGAACCCTCATTTGGCCAATACCTGGACGTGGTTTTCGGAGGGAGTTAGCTCCTACAACGGGTTTGAGGCCGACGTGCTCCGGGAATTCGCCGATGGATTGGGGTTTCGAGCCGCCGACACGTGGTCCAAGAGCCTCGACGACGGGGACACCCTGAACCCCAGCGCCGCCGGCAATGCGCCGGGCTTGGTCATGGACCCGTGGAACCCTTCGCTCGACTACGGGCTTTCGACTTTCGACGTCAGCAATGCGGCGGTCTTTAGCGGCAGCTACAATCTTCCTTTTGGAAAGCGTGAGAATTCCATGAGCGGATGGCGTCGCCGCCTCACGGCCGGCTGGACGCTTGAAGCTATCGAAGACTTGCAATCCGGTTTCCCGTTCACTCCTCAGTTGAGCTTTAATCCCTCGAATAACGGAGACACGCGAAACTCCGTGCGTCCATCGTTCAACCCGGCCTTCCACGGCTTGATTGTGTTGGGCAGGCCGAGCCGGTACTTCGACCCACGCGCGTTTGCGGTGCCGGCGAACGGGACCTTCGGCAATGTCGGCCGAGATACGCTGATAGGTCCAGCTCTCGACGATCTCGACGTTGGACTTCTGAAGGACACGCCCTTGAGCGAGCGGGCGCGCCTCGAGTTCCGGGTAGAGTTCTTCAACCTTTTGAACCACCCCAACTTTAATACTCCCAACTTGATCGCCTTTACGCAGCCAGAGGGTAGTCCCTCGCCTACGGCCGGAGTCATTACGGCCACAGCCACGAGCTCCAGAGAAATTCAATTTGGGATGAAGCTCCGGTGGTGAATGACCGCTGCGGCACGATCTGTGTCGGTTTGCCCGGGTAGCCGCGACACTGCCTCGTGTGTCGCGGGCTTTTGGGAAACGACGGCCGCGCGCTGCGTCGTCCGCGCCCGCGCGTTCTTCCCGAATGGCCTCATTGCAATCGGCGCATCTTGAACGCCCTCACGTCGTCGTCGGAAAGGCTGTAGCGATCTCCCTCCCGCCGTTTGTCCTGGAAGCGCGCCCGCCAGTATCGCTCGATTCCTTCCGGGTCGTCGGTGGCGATGACGTGCACGGCGTGGAGCTGGTAGCGCAGCCGGCCCGGCTTTTCCACGGCTTAAGCTGGTGAGGCCATAAACCATCTCCGCGCGAAATTCGCCCGTCACCAAATTCAGCGTCTCGCGTCGGATAACGAAGACTTGGCCACAGAGGGAAAATCCAGGTAGCTGGTCAGCTCGCCGCTGGTCCGAATGCGCCGGGCCTCCAAGCGAGTAAGTGGCCTGATGAATCCAGCAGATTTATGCCAGGTCAACTGCGCGTTCACGTAGTAATCCTGCACAAAGCCTTTGCTTTGCGCTAAGACAGGCCGGCCCCCGCAAAAACATATCAGAACAAGGACCCACGCCCTCATCCATCGTGCCAGAACTGTTTTCTGAAGTTTCATTCCGATCTCCTTTGCAGGTTAAATGACATCGGTCGAGCTACTCCGAGAACCATCGCAGCAGCCGAAGATTAGAAGGCATTTGGCTCTGTTGACTTCCCTAATCCAATCAAGGAGAATTTGAGTGCGCCAGCGCGTGAAAAGGGTCCGTTTGCTCGGAGGCAACGAGCGCGATGGTGGAAGTTGAACTCTTGCTATTTGCACGCATGGCTCGGGGAGTGGGTCGGGCGGTGCGGTGCGGGGTCGCTTCAGCAAACATCCTTTCACGCAGCCGCAGTTGCTGGCCATCCTCTGTCTGATGCGCTAGGAGGACTGGACCTTTCGCGAGGCCGAGGTGCGGTTGGGCGAGCACCGCGAGTCGCGCCAGACGCTGGGTTTGAAGAGCGTGCCCGACTTTACGACCTTGTACCGTTTTCTCAAGCGTCTCGACGATCGGACCAACGATCGGGCGGTGGGCGAGACGGTTCGCCGGCCCGCCTTCGTGAATATCCAGAAACATCCATCGCTCAGCACCGTTTACATCGCATTTGTCGAAGGTCGCGTTAATCGAAAGGCGTGCTGGAATAGTCCGGGCGCTCTTATGGAAGAACCCTGTGTGGATGGTCTTTAACTGTGTGACCATCTCGTGCATTTCGTGTTCGAATCGCTCCGGCGGCTCGCTATCAAGAACCCGTGCACGTCTCTATTCAACGACGGCGTGCCAGTTCACGCCGTTAAGGTCCGGGTTGACGTGGCTCTTGCCCACCAGACCGACGACCTTTTGAAATATCTTTTCGCGTTCAGGCCGAATGAGGTTCATGGAGTAATAACCGGCGCGTTCGTAGGGATTGAAAACATTCCAGACCGCGGCCTGAAAACGCGGCAGCTTCCGCGCGAATTCTGGGTGTCGTTCTGCGGCCTCGGCAAAGTTCGCCAGCTTCTCTCCCAGAAGATAGTCGAGCGCGTCCTTGACCCCAAAATGCTGCTTGATCCTCCACGTTGCTTGGCGCGGAGGCTCACCATCTTTCAGATATCCTGGTTATTCAAGCAACCACGCCCTTTGGCCGAACGCCGAGAGCCACGCGCAAGGCGACAAGCGATCGTTCGCAGTCCTTGCGGTCAATATCCACGTGCGTCACGATTCGCATCGTGGTTGGTGTGACGCCGTTGGCCAGCACGCCCTGCGCCGCCAGGCGCTTTGAAATCTCAAACGAGGTTAAGCCTGTGCCGGATAGCTCAATGATGAGAATGTTTGTGACAACTTTGGCGGGATTGATGGAGATCCCAGGGATTTCTGCCAGGCCCTCGGCAAGAAATTTGGCATTGCCGTGGTCAATGTGCAACCGCGCGGGGCCATCCTCCAGCGCCACAAGCCCAGCCGCCGCCAGGATCCCCGCCTGACGCATGCCCCCACCCAGCATTTTACGAATCAGGTGTGCTTCTTCAATGAAGGGCTTGCTGCCCACCAGCACGGACCCGACCGGGGCGCCAAGTCCTTTCGAGAGGCAGAACATGACAGAATCGAACTTGCGCGAGAGGTCAATCACAGACCGACCGAGCGCAACGCTCGCGTTAAAGATGCGTGCCCCGTCCAGGTGAACCGGCACCCCAAGCGTATGGGCTCGGTCACAAATTTCATCCGAGACTTCCTTGGGATAGACCGACCCTCCCGCCAGATTGGAGGTATTCTCAAGCTCGACCAGACCGGTCTTGGCGAGGTGGCCGCTGCGCCCCCGGACCTGAGGGCTAATGAGATGCCAGGTCAGGATGCCGTCCTCCGCACGAACGGTCCTGGGAATGCAACCTGCGAACGCGGACATTGCACCCATCTCGTGGTTATATATGTGGGCGCGCTCCTCACAAATGACTTCCTGACCATGACGTGTGTGAACCTTAATAGCGATCAGATTGCCCATTGTGCCGGACGGAACAAACAATGCTGCTTCCCGTCCGAAGAGATCCGCGGCGCGCTCCTGAAGGCGATTGACCGTTGGATCTTCCCGATAAACATCGTCGCCGACCTCGGCCTCAGCCATGGCCCGACGCATCTTAGGCGACGGACGCGTTACCGTATCGCTCCTCAAATCCACAACCAGACTGGCCATAACTCATGCTCCCTTGTTGTCAGACTTCATGCCACGGCGAATTCCTGAAATATTTCATTTGAGATCAATGGGCCGCGCGCTCCGGCCAATCCGATTCCTTCCCTCTATCGTAAACCGAGGAAATAAAGCTGTTCCACTTGCTCGCTGACGGAAAGCACGCGGAACTCCGTGATAGGAGCTCGCCTGCCTCCAAAAGCCTCGCGCATGCTTCGACCTGGGCCACGCTCGACCAGCGCCTTACGCCGTCGAACGGATGCGCGCCCAGGCCCAGACGGTTGATCCCAGCCTCTCTTGCCGTCAGAAGAAATGCCGGGTCTGCCGAGCTGGGCGTTATTTCGATCGTAAATTCCTCAACCGTATCCTGCCGCAACGTTGGGGTTATGGATTGGATGTGTTGACGCAAAAAGTCGGCTCCGAACAGCGATGGCGTTCCGCCCCCGATATAAATTATGTTCACTGCGGCAGCGAGCAAGTTTGCCTGAATTCTCTTCTCCTCTAATCGGAGCGGAAAAGACGCTGGGTTTCAAGCCGCAGAGCTTCCTGGTATGGTGCAAAGGCCGAGGAGGGCGTCCCCTCGAGTCGAAGTTACAAGAGGTGCGCCGCCGCTCGGTTGTCTGTCTCCAGGTTCGTGATGATAAACTCTATCTAACTTCTTCGCGCGCGACCGTCCCCTAAGTCTCCAAATGAAACCCCTGATTTTCGACGGAAACCAAGACACCAGAAACGGTTGTACATGCTTTTTTCAACTCGCGGATGATTCCTTTCCGCTTGCGGCGGATTCGGTGTGTAGGACCTGAAATGCTTAGGGCGCCTATCGCCTCTCCGCCCGCATTCGTAATTGGAGCCGCTACGCACGAAGCGCCGATCTCGGCCTCCTCGTTGTCAAGGCCATAGCCGAGTGCTCGGACCTTTTTTAACTCCTTGAAATATCGCCCCTGGCTTCTAATCGTGCGTGGTGTGATCCGGTTCCAGGCACAGTTTTTCACCAATTTCTTCACATCTTCTGGTTTCTGGAACGCACTAATAGCTTTTCCAACTGCGGTGGCGTGTAAGGGCGCGGGAGATCCCACTTTGGCTTCCATTCTGAACGCTTGGCTACTTTCGGTGACCGCTGCGTAGAATATTCCGGTGTCCTGAAGGACGGCTAAGTTGACAGTTTCGTCGAACAGCTTACACAGCTGTTGCATGTAAGGGCGGACGCATTGAACAATTCCAACGGACTTATACCCTTGCCAGGCGATTTCAAAGAGCTTCGTGGCCAATTGATAAGTTCCTCTTTGCTCGTTCTTAGTGATATAGCCCAGCTTTGCCAACGTATGGAGAACTCGGAAAGCCGACGTCCTTCCTGATCCCGATGCGGCCGTGATCTCTTTCAGGCGCAGCGGGTGACTGGCTGCCCCAAGGGTCTCCAAGATTCTTGCGGTGTGTTCCACCATGGGGACTGTGTAATTAGCCATCTTTGACACCCTGGCGCTGAGTCATAAACGGATACTTATCCCTCAACCAACCAATAGACCTCATGCAAATCCCTCAATCCACCTCTTGCAGACAACTGCTTCCGGCATAAGCAAATCTATGACTGCCGACATATTAGAGGAATACGGACTCTAATGCATTACTCCCGTTAACGAGCATCCGGACAGCCGAAATAAATTCCTGTATTCGCGGGATAACGACCTCCTCAAGCGTAGTGCTGTATGGTACAGGGAGGTTTTTAGCACAAACCCTGCTTATGGGTGCATCTAGGTAGTCAAAAACATGCTCGAGCACCTGCATCGCAATTTCGCCGGCCCAGCCACCACGCTCGACGGCTTCATGACAGATCAGGAGCCGATTCGTCCGGCGCACCGACTCAATAATCGTGTTTATATCCAGCGGGACAAGCGTCCGGGGGTCGATGATCTCGAGTTCGATCCCTTCGAGGGCCAAATGGTCGGCGGCTGTCAAGGCCATTTTCAACATCGCCTGGGTTGCCACAACTGTGGCGCTGCCTCCTGCGCGACAAATCATAGCCTGCCCAAAGGGGATCGTATCCTGTTCCTCTGGAACTGGCCCTCTTGTGAAGTATAGTAGCTTATGTTCGAGAAAGACCACTGGGTTGTTGTCCCGGATTGCTGTCTTCAGCAGTCCCTTTGCATCGTACGGTGTGCTGGGCAGAACCAGCTTGAGGCCTGGCACATGCATCAACCAGCTTTCGAGCGATTGTGAATGCTGCGCGGCCTTGCCGCCGGATGCCCCAATGTTGGATCGTAGGACCAGGGGCACTTGCACCTGACCGCCGAACATGTACCGCAATTTAGCGGCCTGATTGACCAGCGGGTCCATGGCGAGTGTCAAGAAGTCTCCGTACATGAGCTCTACTACAGGTCGCAAGCCTGTGAGTGCAGCACCGACCGCGGTCGCGACTATTCCTTCCTCCGAAATGGGCGTATTTCGGACCCTCTTTGGGCCGAACTCCTCGACGAGGCCTTTGGTTACGCCGAAAACCCCACCCCCGTCACCCCACACCGCAACTTCCTCGCCCATGACAAACACAGTTGGGTCACGCCTCATCTCTTCCTGCAAGGCCTCATTTAGTGCCGCAGAGTAAGTGACGCTTCTCTGTTCAGGCATATAAGTCCTCCCAGGCGGCTTCGGGCGGAGGAAAGGGAGAAGCCAGGGCGAATTCCAAAGCGCCGTCAACCCTCAGCTTTGCCTCTTTAGCCAAATCTTCTGCCTGTTGTTCAGAAAGGATCCCAGCGGCGGCGAGTTTATTTCTCAGGTTGATCAGAGGGTCTTTCTCCTTCCATGCGCCGAACTCGCTTTTCGATCGGTACTTCACAGTGTCGCCAGAAAAATGACCCTCGTACCGGTAACATATCGCTTCAATAAACGTTGGACCGACCCCCTGTCGAGCTTGTAAGGCCGCGTTCGCAACCGCGCCATGAACGGCGAGTACGTCCATGCCATCAACTTTTGCGCTCGGAATTCCGAAAGCGGAGGCACGTTGTGTTATTTCGCCCGTGGAACAGGTTTCCGTCGGGCGGGAAGACATGGCGAATTGGTTGTTTTCACATAACAAGATGAGCGGCAGCTTCCATATGGCGGCGAGGTTGCCGCATTCCAAGAAAATACCCTGGTTAACAGCGCCTTCACCGAAAAAAGACAGAACCACCTGTTTGCTTTCTCGAATGGATGCCGAAAGAGCCGCGCCGGTCGCGATGCCGATTCCGGCTCCAACGATCCCATTTGCCCCCAGCATGCCAATAGAGAAATCCGCGATGTGCATGCTCCCGCCTTTGCCCTTACAATAGCCGGTCGCCCGACCCAGGAGCTCCGCCATCATGCGGTTAACGTCGCCGCCTTTGGCGATCGTGTGTCCATGACCGCGGTGTGTACTGGTGATGAGGTCTGTCGGCTCTAGGGCAAGGCAGGCACCCACGGCGACAGCTTCTTGGCCGGTGGATGCGTGGCTGGATCCCCGCACGAGTCCCTCGGTATACAAATCGGGAAGCCGCGAATCGAATTCACGGATCAACAACATACGGCGAAACATTTCAATCACGAGTTCCGGGCAACGGGAAATCAGGTCAGGTATTTGTTCGGCATTTGTTTGAATGAGCATGGTCATTTCCACGCGATCGGGGTCGCGGATGGGCGCCCCGCCTTTCATGTTCACGATTCTGATTTTTCAAGCCCGATATGCACAAACACAAACCGTGGGGTGGCCCTTATATTCGGCTGGTCCTAGGCAAGTCGCACCCCTCTACTCAGTCTGCGTGGAAAGTGTTGCTCCACCCCTGGTCGTGCCAGCCATCGCCACCAGCATATCTACATCAAACTCTTTGTAAAGTTCCAAACAAAAAAGCTCAGGAGCATCCTTGTAGGCTACAGGCATCTCGAAGAGATCGCGGAGGCTTCGCATCCCGTTGTGGATCACCAAGTTTGGGAACCTCATGGGTTCCAAGGCCGCCGCGATTAAGGCGGCCATCTGGCTACGAATGCCCCAGACATCAAGATTGATTTGGGCAGTCCCCTTGGAGCCTTGTAGCCACTTTGAGACTGCAAGCAACTGCGCAACCCGGATTCCGATTGGGCGGTCTCCGACTGAATCTAGAGCTTCTGAATAAATCACTGAGGGCCCGAACGGTAATGTCGGGCTACCCCGCTTATCGGGCGACGCGTCACCGGTAAGGAGCAGGTCGAGCACCAAAACTTGTTGACCACGACTTACATAGCAAGCCACGGGCTCCCTTTGACAATTCGTAAACACGCGCGAAGCGCCGCGCGATGGAAAAAGCGCCCGTCTTAGTTTCCTCGTTACCTTTGGGAGGCCCTTTGAAATCATCGCTTGAGCGCCCGCGTCGCTCAAAACTACGACAATGGATGCATCGCTAGGCGTGGTGACTGCTCTTAACAATATTCCCGTGGCGCTCAGCTCATTACTAAACTCGAAGCGGTACGACTCTGTCTCCAAGTTTTGGTCGCGGGTGCAGCTCATCGCCCAGACCCGCTTCATAGTCGCGGGTTGGTAGCGTACGATTTTCCTGAGCTTAGCCCTTGCCGAGGCGGCCCACATCGCCCTGGACGCTGGATCCGACGGCAGCGGCTTGCGACGGATAGATCCAGCTAAGTTTTTCGCTAGCCCGAGAATCGTCAGGTTATCTTCGGGCAAGCCGACAACCAGCTCTTCATAACTCTTGATTTGCGAATCAACGGAAATTTCATGGTCAATGATCGGCAGGCCGAAATGCTCGCAAAAGAACTTGTAAGACTGCTCGCGATTATGGAGCGAATAGTTGTGCGTGCCCGGGTCTGTGTTCGTGTGCCACGCGAGTGCCCCCTGCCTTCCGTAAAGCGCATAGAAGGGTCTGATGTCCTCATAGAGGTACGGCTTCTCAAGGGCAGCTCTATAGCCGTACTGGTCCATCGCCCCGTAGATGAGCAAGGTCGGCCTCGGAGCACGCATGGCATCTAACGTGGTATAGTCCACGATCGTGCGCAAGTCAGGGGGGTTGTACTCAAGGTCGCCGATGGTTGCGCTTTCCTCGATTGATGGTA
The DNA here is from genome assembly GCA_021786455.1 of Acidobacteriota bacterium. Lineage (GTDB taxonomy): Bacteria > Acidobacteriota > Terriglobia > UBA7540 > UBA7540 > JAKCCV01. Next base: position 5,246 of record JAJYNF010000287.1, on the reverse strand, counting down.
CGAAAGCGGCATAGCCGCAAACGGGAATGGCCACGTTCACTCTTTCATCGAGAGAGCTGAGAACGATAGTTTGCCATCCGCCTCCCGATAAGCCCGTCGCCCCGATCCGATGCTGATCGACATTCGGATGCTCATAAAGGTAATCGAGGCACCTACGCATTTCAAGGTAGAACAACCCGACTCCACTCGCGCCGGCGAGGTTCAAGTGCGCCTGAAACCAGTGTGAGTTCCCCGGTAAGCGAAGTTCGCCATATCCTATCCATTCCGGGTGCAGCGCCAGCATCCCCCTCAACGCATAATTGATGCACCGCTTTTGCTCGTAATCAGCGGCCTTCCCCTGGGGAGAGTGGCCGCTGAAGTTCAGAATTGCCGGGACCTTTCCGGCTAGATTTTCTGGTTCATAAAGAATGGCTGTGGACTGAAAACCGGGAACGATTTCGAACCGTAGCTTCCTTATCCGATAACCTTTCCCCGAAGGGATCTGGCCCAGGCTTTCAAACTTCGGGCTCGCATCCACCCATTCGCTAGGCCATCCATGAAAGAAAATTTCGTTGAGAACACGCTTGCGCAGTTGACCCTCTTCTTCGCTCCATTCTTCTGCCCGCGTAGGCGTAGGGAGTGCGGGGACTCGCTTCAACAGGTACTCCTGGAGCTGAAATATAACGACGTCAGGCGTCTGGATTGGTTGTTCCAGAATTGGCCGCAGCCGCTTAAGGTCTGTATAGGCGAACCCCCCGGCAGACGTAAACAAAGGGGCGCTTGGGGCGGCTGCTGCCACAAAGCCTGCTCTTGCGAGGCTGCATATGAACCTTCGCCGATCTAAGAAAGGCTCGTCCATTGCGTACACCTCCCTGCGCGCCATTCGGTTGAAGCCGAGTCTCCAGGCAGAAAGCCAGTCTTCCTAATGAAAACCACGGAGAAGAAGTGTACACCATTGCATTCTCCGACTACAAGCTTGCCGTATTTCAATAGAGAAATACTGTATCTATAGAAAAAGTTCTCTTGACAAGCCGGGATTGGGCTTAGTAAAAACGCGGGCAGTTCGCGGGAGGAATGACGATGAAAAAGCGTGAGATTGTTGCTTGGTTAGTATTTAGCCTGATGGTATGGCCGTGGATGGCAAAAGCGCAAGTGACGACCGGCAGCTTCATAGGAACGGTGACAGATCCTAGTGGAGCGACTGTACCCGGAGCGGAAGTCACTGTTACAAATCTAGCTACGGGTTTGAGCCGAAGTGTGACAACGGATGGAGCTGGCAGTTATCAGTTTCTTGATGTCCCAGTCGGGTCGGGTTACCGGATCACCGTTGTGGCAAAAGGATTCCAGCGGTCCATCCAAGAGAATATCACATTGTTAGTCAACCAACACTATCGCGCTGATTTTCGTCTTCGCCTCGGAGCTGTGGTGCAGACAACAACTGTCTCGGCTAACGCGGCGCAAGTGGAGACCACTAGCACCCAGGTTGGCGACGTCATTCAAAGTCATCAAATCGTGAATATGCCTTTGAACGGGCGTAGCTACCTCGACCTCCTGCCCTTGCAACCAGGAGTCGAACCGGAGGATATCAATGTGGGGCGCAATCAGTCCGTCACGCCGGATTTTCGTGGTGGCAATCTGGCCGTGAACGGGCAAAGAGAGAGCGCTAACACCTTTGTGATTAACGGAGCTACAGCTCAAGAGTATGAGTCGAATGGCGCCGCTAATGTTCCAATCCTAGACTCCATTCAGGAATTTCGGATGCTGACCAATTCATTTAACGCCGAGTATGGCGGGTATTCCGGTTCGGTGGTGAACGTTGTGACTAAATCCGGCACCAATAGTTTCCACGGAGACCTCTTTGAATTTCTTCGGAACGACAAGCTGGACGCCCGTAATTTCTTTGATCGGAACCAGACCAATGTGCTTACCGGTCAGGAACTGCCTGGAACAGCTCGCGGGATTTACAAGCAGAATCAATTTGGGGGTACATTAGGCGGGCCTATTCTAAAGAACCACCTCTTCTTTTTTGGCGCGTACCAAGGAACGCGCCAGAGGATAGGAGAGACAACCTCACTTGTCTCGCTACCTTCGCAGGCTGAACGCCAGGGCAATTTTTCGAATGTGACAAGCATAGGGTACCAACCGCTTACGGGCGTAGTTCGCGGTGATACGAGTTCGAACGCTTTTCCTGCGACGTTAAGTTCCCTCCTCGGATACACAGTGAGCCCTGGCGAACCCTACTGGGTACCGGGCTGCAGCACCCAAGCCGACGCAGAAGCGGGGATGTGCGTGTTTCCCAACGAGATAATCCCGCAGAAAGCCTGGTCTGCGCCTGCAAAGGATCTATTGAGGTATTTCCCCAACCCTACTGGCTTTATAAACGGCCAGCCTTTTTTTGGCACCAGTTCGGCCGAGACCAGGTATCAGGAAGACAAGTTTAGCGGGCGAATAGATTGGAACTACAAGCCCACAGATAGCTGGATGTTTTACTACGATTTGGATAAGGCAAACGTTCTGGACCCCTTTGGAGGAGGAAATATCCCGGGATTTTCTTCGACCCGATTGAGTCATATGAACCTTGCTACTTTGAGCGACACCCATATCTTCGGTAGTAACCGCGTGAATCGGTTCCAAGTGAGTTGGAACCGCGTCACCTTGCCAGGAAATACTCCTGTCGGGGGGAAGGGTAGCGTAGCCAGTTTTGGGTTCCAGGAGGGAGGGCTAGGTATTATACCTGGTCTAGCTGCTTATGAAGGGGTTCCGCATGTAAACCTAGGGCAGCTCGGGATCGCCTTCGGAAGTCCTTTTCCGTTTTACACGCTGAGCAACGCATGGGAAGCGCACGATGATTTTTCGTGGATTTTAGGGAAGCACACGGTAAAATTCGGAGGATTTTACGGACACTATAAGTGGATAAGTAAGCTATTGCCTGCTGGGAACGGATCGTTCGGCTTTGCCGGCAGCGAAACGGGCAACGATTTTGCCGATTTTTTAATCGGAGCGCCTGACAGCTACGTCCAAAGCAGCGTGACGGGAGCTGATCTCCGCCGAAACGCGGCAGCTCTTTATGCGCAGGATAGTTATCGACTCCAGCAGAACTTGACTGTTAATTATGGCCTTCGGTGGTCGTATATAGAGCCCTGGTATGATGTGCACGGAGCCATTCAATCATTTATTCCTGGCGAACAATCTCAGCTTTTTCCTGATTCTCCCACTGGTTGGGTATTTCCGGGCGATCCCGGCGTACCTTCCATGTTGGCTCGCACTCCCCTCGACGTTTTTGACCCGCGGTTGGGAGTCGCCTACTCTCCGAATTTCACAGACGGTATCCTAGGCAAAGTCTTCGGCGGACCGGGCAAGACAAGCATTCGGGCTGCCTATGCTATCATTCACACTTCGTTTAGCACGCGAGGACAAAGCATCGAAGGAGGCGACGCCCCCTTTGGGATCTACTATGTCAGTCCCGCCCTGGTCTACTTTTCCGAGCCTTTTCGAAGTCGGGTGAGCTCAAGCAACCCCGGCCAGCGTTTCCCTTATGCCGGTCCTCCCCAAGGAAGTGGTGGGTTAGCGGCTGCGGGCCCCAATTTTAGTTTTGCACCCTTCCTCCCGATAGCTGGCTCACCAGGGTATGAGACGTCTAACGGAATACCGTACGCGGAAGACTTTAATTTGTCTATCGAGCGCCAACTCTCCAGCTCCACTCTTCTGACTGTGGCGTACATCGGTACCCGTGGCCATCGGCTCTTCTCTCAGATTCCATTCAATCCCGGGATCGCGCAAAAGTGCTTGCACATTGCTGCGCTCTTTGCCGCAGCGGGCCAGGCAGGCCAGGGGTGTGGCCCTTTCGGAGAAGATTCTATCTATACGATCAACGGGCAGACATTTTACGGAACGCGGCCTTTCTCGGTTACTTCTGGTCGTTATCTGAACCAGGGGTTGCTGGATTTCGGCGATAACACATGGGATGCCACCTTGGCCAACTCAAATTACAATGCGTTGCAGGTCACTCTTGAAAAGAGAGCGGGCTCAGTGCGTTTGCTGGCGGCCTATACCTACAGCAAATCCCTAGACAACGCGTCGATGTTCGATGAGCTGGTTAATCCATTCAACCCAAAACTTAGCAAGGCGCTCTCGGCTTTCGATATGACACAGAACTTTACTTTGAGTTACTCCTGGGACCTGCCGTTCCAGCATGTGGCTTCCAGGAAAAACGGTGCAATATACAAGCTTCTGGATGGCTGGCAGTTAGCAGGCATCACGACCTTAACAACAGGACTTCCCATTCAAATAGGCGAGACGGGAGATCAATCCCTTTGCAACTGCGGGCCGGCTGAGGGGGAAGCAAATCCGGTTAACTTCCCTGACTTCAACGGAAATGGCTCCCCCGCTACCGAAAATCCCCGATCCACGAGCACCCATCAATACTTCTCGACGACTGGGTTTTCACTCCAACCCCTTGGCAGTGAAGGAACGGCGAGTCGGCGGTTCTTCCACGGGCCGGGCACAGCTAACTTTGATGTAGCCCTTATGAAAGACATCCGCATCAATGAGCGGTTTACGCTTCAAGCCCGCGGGGAATTTTTTAATATTTTTAACCACGCTAACTTTATGAACCCGAACGGCACCTATGGCACATCAACGTTCGGGGACGTGACCGCGGCAGCGGGTCCGCGAATTGGTCAAGTTGCGTTAAAGATAATTTTTTGAATATGCCCGGGGACGGCTGCGGCCACAAAGCCTGCTCTTGCCAGCGTCCGTATGAACCTTCGCCGATCTGAGAAAGGCTCGTCCATTGCGTACACCTCCCTGCGCGCCATTCGGTTGAAGCCGAGTCTCCAGGCAGAAATCCAGTCTTCCTAATGAAAACCAGGAAGAAGAAGTGTACACCATTGCATGCTCCGACTACAAGCTTGCCATATTTCAATAGAGAAATAATGTATCTATAGAAAAATTTCTCTTGACAAGCCGGGATTGGGCTTGGTAAAAACGGGGGCAGTTCGCGGGAGGAATGACGATGAAAAAGCGTGAGATTGTTGCTTGGTTAGTATTTAGTCTGATGGCATGGCCGTGGATGGCAAAAGCGCAAGTGACGACTGGCACCTTCGTGGGCACGGTGACAGATCCTAGTGGTGCCCGGATGCCAGGCGTGAAGGTTACGGTAACAAGTTCCGCCACTGGATATCGGCGCACGACGGTTACGGCTCAGGACGGAACTTACGTAGTTGAGGAATTGAATCCGGGAACGTACCAAATTGCGGCTTCGAAGT
>JAJYNF010000310.1 GCA_021786455.1 Acidobacteriota bacterium | reverse complement strand
GGTGGGAGCGGTAATGAAACGACGATGGAAAGTCTGAAAATCAACCGAGGAGGGGAGTGGACACGTCCATCGCCTGGACGAACGCGAGTGTTGTTCTCTGGCCCATTAGTCTGGAATGTATTGCCGTCAAGGCAAATTTTGCTATCGCCCCATCAATACGGCACCGTCGCCCAGGTTCCAGCGCAGCAGACGACGATTGCGACTCTTGAATTCTGGATTCTAGATTCTGAAGCGATGCCACACAGCGCCCCTGCGCATAAAAGTTGTCACGGCCCACCCCAAAGCGCCACCTTTTCAGGTTCGGCAAATTTCCCATTTTCGTGTATCCTCTTTGCCGCTATCGGAAATTTGGGAGCACCCCTTGGCCAAACTGGAACACATCACTCCTGAAACCGCCATCAAAGGCATTCTGCCCGAAGGCCTGGTTACCGTAATTAACATCAAATGGATCGGCACAGTCGCCATTGAATTAACCTACAAAGACGCCGAAGGAAACCTCGGCAGCGAACTGGTCTACCGGGACCGCGAACCAACCCTTGAAATCGTCACCGCAGGCCGGCCCTGGAGTTTCGACGGCAATGGGGGCTTATTCCGCCTGGTCTCCGAAGCCCGGCGTATTCATCTGGCCTACCTCTTTGATCCGCTGCTGGCGGTACACACCTCTCTGGTTGAACCACTCCCGCACCAGCTTACCGCCGTGTATGAACAGATGTTGCCGCGCCAGCCACTGCGGTTTCTTCTGGCCGATGACCCCGGAGCCGGCAAAACAATCATGACCGGCCTGCTGATAAAAGAACTGCTGGTCCGTGGCGATCTGCAACGCTGCCTGATCGTATGCCCCGGCAACCTTGCCGAACAATGGCAGGATGAATTGGATCGCCGCTTCCATCTTCCCTTTGAAATCATGACCAACGACGCCCTCAACGCCGCGCGCAGCGGCAACTGGTTCTCCGAAAACCCTCTGGCCATCTGCCGACTCGATAAGCTAAGCCGCAATCCCGACGTGCAGGAAAAACTCCAATCCACCGATTGGGACCTCATTGTCTGCGATGAAGCCCATAAAATGAGCGCCAGTTATTATGGAAACGAAGTCAAATACACCAAACGCTACCAACTCGGCCAGATACTCTCCGGATTAACCCGGCATTTTCTCCTGCTTACCGCCACGCCGCACAATGGCAAAGAAGCCGATTTTCAGCTCTTCATGGCCCTGCTTGACGGCGACCGTTTTGAAGGCAAATTCCGTGATGGCGTGCACGTCGCCGACACCTCCGACCTTATGCGCCGCATGGTCAAGGAGCAACTGCTCAAATTTAACGGCACCCCGCTATTTCCCGAACGCCGCGCTTACACCAAAAACTACCAGCTCTCCCCGCTGGAATCAGATTTATATCAGCGTGTTACGAATTACGTTCGCGAGGAATTCAACCGCGCTGATGCCTTGGAAAACAATGGCCGCAAGGGCACCGTAGGATTTGCGCTAACGATCCTGCAGCGCCGCCTGGCCTCCTCGCCCGAAGCCATTTACCAATCCCTCAAACGTCGCAAAGAACGCCTGCTTAAGCGAATGCGTGATGAAGAGCTTAACCGCGCACGTACCGGCCTTTCCGTCAACACGGAAGAACCGCAATACTCCCCCGACGACCTTGATGATCTTGAGGACGCCCCGGATGCGGAGCTTGAGCAAGTTGAAGACAGCCTCGTGGATCAGGCCACCGCCGCCCGCACCGTCGCCGAACTCAAAACCGAAATAGCCATGCTTGACAACCTCGCCGCCGCGGCCCTGCACGTCCGCCAGTCCAATACCGACTGTAAATGGGATGAGCTGTCGCGCCTGTTGCAGAACGATTCGGCAATGTTCGATGCCCAGGGCCACCGCCGCAAGCTCGTGATCTTCACGGAGCACCGCGACACCCTCAATTACCTCGTTGAACGCATCGGCGCGGTATTGGGACGCCCCGAGGCGGTTGTTGCCATTCACGGCGGCGTTGGCCGGGAAGAGCGCCGCAAAATTCAGGAGGCCTTCACGCAGGATAAAGAGGTCGAAATTCTTGTCGCCACCGACGCCGCCGGCGAAGGCATTAACCTCCAGCGCGCCCATTTGATGGTCAATTATGATCTTCCCTGGAATCCCAACCGCCTGGAACAGCGCTTCGGACGCATCCACCGCATTGGCCAGACCGAAGTCTGCCATCTTTGGAACCTCGTCGCCTCCGAAACCCGTGAAGGTGAAGTGCTCCACCGCCTGCTGAAAAAACTTGATGAAGCCCGCGAGGCCCTCGGTGGCCGCGTCTACGACGTGCTGGGGCAGGTTACATTTGGCGATCGGCCGCTGCGCCAGCTTCTGCTCGAAGCCGTGCGTTACGGCGATCAGCCCGAAGTCCGTGCCCGACTTTTCCAGGCTGTCGACAACGCGGTGAACCGTGAACATTTAATTTCTCTGGTTGAAGAACGCGCCTTGGCCCACGATTCCATGGACGCTTCACGCGTGCGCCGCATCCGCGAGGATATGGAACGTGCCGAAGCCCGCCGTCTGCAGCCCCATTT
>JAJYNF010000346.1 GCA_021786455.1 Acidobacteriota bacterium | reverse complement strand
ATCTTGGATTGCGGAAGGCAGTGACTGGTGCTGGTGGTACGGCCCGGAACACTCGACCTCCCAGGATGAGGAATTTGACCTGCTTTACCGCAAGCATTTGAGCAATATTTACCGAATGCTGAGCGGATCCCCACCCGACGAGTTGGCCTCGCCAATCAAAATTATCCGCTCCAAGGCCATCAGCCCGCCACCCACCGGGAGCATTACGCCGCGCATTGACGGCGTCGTGACCAACTACTTCGAGTGGCTGGGCGCGGGGATTTACCAGCCTGAGCGCCAGTCAGGTTCCATGCACGGCGGGAGGGACTGCTTGGAATCGCTCTACTACGGCTATGATGACCGGGCGCTGTACGTGCGGCTTGATTTTCGGGCGGACTTTCGCGAGGAGCATCCGCTTTTCGAAATTCGGGTCAATCTCGATGGGCAAGTTCGCGCTCGACTTCACTTGCACGTGCGGGAGGGGCGGCTGTCTCAGACGCAGTTTTGGCTGAAAGACAACGAGGTTTTGGTACCACTCAGCACCGGCGACCGGGTGGCGGCCGCGGTCGGAAAAATTCTTGAGCTTAAACTAAATTATGACCTTTTGGCAATCGAGCCAGGAACTCAGGTTCATCTTCAAGTTTCGCTGTGGGCCAATGATCTGCCGTTGCAAGTCTTGCCAAAAGAAGGTTGGCTGATGCTGGAGCTTACCAAAGAGCTGGTGAGCTGGTAGCCGGCCGCCCTGTGGCCGAGCGTGGCATAAGCCGCCGCCGTTCAAGCGTTACTTTCAGTTTTGTCGGCGCGCCGACGGCGCTGGGTGTACTTAAAGTTTAACTTTAGAACAACGCCTGCGCCATGCTGGGTGTCCAGCCTCGCCTGCTAAATCACTTTTCCTCCGAAGGTTCTCCGATGGAAGATTTAGCGTGCCCTCTCGCGCGAAAAGGCAACCAATCTTTTGGAGCCATCCATCCGGGGATGGACACATCCACCGGGCGTTCGCCAACCGGAATCTCGGTGACCAATCCGGGCGGTTGAGTTCGCAAAACGGCCAGGGTTCCGGAGCTCCGCCCGCCGACGGCCAGGAAACGGCCATCGGGCGTCAGGGCGGCCGCGGCGGGAATCGTCCCGATCGGAATCGCTGCCAGGGCCGACCGATTGGACACGTCAAAGAAGATGACCCGCTCGCCGTCAGCACTCAGAACGCACATCCGGTCGGAGTTCGGAGTGAACACGGCGCCCCGAACCTCATTGCTGGTGGGGTAGCTTTGCTCAATGTCATCGGCGGTCGTATCAATGATGCTTAGGGTGGCGCTTCGGTCGGCAAAAACGAACAACTCGCCCCCGTCCGGCTTGAGAGCAATCAGGCTGGGCGGAGCCCCCAGTTCGATGTTGGAGAGCAACTGGCGTGATGCAATATCCACCGCTGACACTTCGTCCTCGCCCGCGTCCGCGACGAAGACCTTCGAACCATCGGGGAGCACGACGAGCTGCCCGGGAGCCTTTCCTACGCCGACGCGCCCCAAAATCTTGCCGCTCCTTGCGCTGACGATCAGCAGTTGATCAGTGCTGGAATTACTGGCGACCAGGGTTTTTGCGTTGGGCGTGAGAGCAAAATGGGCGATCCCTCGGCCGAGTTTGATCCGGCGGAGGATTTCACCCCTCGAAGCGTCTATCACCACCACTTGACCCTCGCCCGGGTCGAGAACGTAAGCCAACTTGCCGTGCGGTGAAAACTCCAGTTGGCTGGCGCCGCTCGCGACGCGCGCCGTCTGGACAACTTCAAGCTCAGGAAAATCAACCGCTGATAGGATGCCCGTCGCGGATAGAATTTCGAGCTGGTGGCTGCTCGGCCGAGCTTCGACTTGAATTGGCCCGGTGGCCACGGGAATCGAAAGGACGGTTTCTAGCTTCTCCAGATTGACGACGGCAACCGTGTTGCTTTTTTCGCAGGCCACGAAAGCCAGATAGGGATGGGGGGGCGACGGGGCGCGGCGGCAGGATGAAAGGCTTATCACCACCAGGACCAACATGGACCCGCAAAGGCGCTTTGGGCCAGCGAAGCGACGCTGAGCGGGGCCTCGCCAAGGGACAACGTCCTTGGCCCTTACCCCCATGGCCGATCCTCGCCCGGGGTTGGCGGCGCGCCGGTGGTTCGGCCCAAAACGCCGGCGATGGCCGTCACCTGCTCCATCAGGTCTTGGAATTGGTTCGGGAAAAGCGACTGATAACCGTCGGAAAGGGCCTGATCGGGACTTGGATGAACCTCGACCATCAAGCCGTCGGCGCCCGCGGCAATCGCGGCCCTGGCCATGGGAATCACCTTGTCTCGCTTGCCGGTGCCGTGACTCGGGTCCACGATGATGGGCAGGTGAGAAAGCGCCTTGACCGCCGGAATCATGCTGAGGTCCAAAGTGTTTCGCGTGTGGTCTGCAAAGGTGCGCACTCCGCGCTCACACAAGATCACGTTGTAATTGCCCTCCGAAAGGATGTATTCCGCGGCTATCAGGAATTCTTCGAGGGTTGCGGAAAGGCCGCGCTTCAAAAGCACCGGCTTCTTTTACCGGCCCAC
>JAJYNF010000063.1 GCA_021786455.1 Acidobacteriota bacterium | reverse complement strand
CGACGTGGCCAATTACGTGGAGTACATCGGCGTTGCCGCGCCCTACGATTTTCAAGGGCTGGTTCGTCACTACTTCCTGCGCGGCGGACCTCACGAGGCCGAAATTTACGTGGACTTGGTCTCGCAAAGCCGACGTTCAGCCCAAAGCCACACCATTGCCAAGCGGCTTCGGCGAGCCATTGACCCCATCGGCGAGAAGTTCGACGCCCAGTTGAAGGTGGCGGAGATTCCTCCCGGACCGCCCGTGAGAGCCACCCTGACCGCTGATATCTACGGTCCGAGCTACAACGGCCAAATCCAAGTGGCCCGCCAGGTGCTGGCCGATTTTCGAAAAACTCCCGGCGTGGTAGATACCGACTGGAGCGTCCAGGCGCCAGAGCCACGGCTTCGATTCGTCGTGGACAAGAGAAAAGCCGCGCTCAATGGGGTGTCCACGGAGCAAATAGCCCAAACGCTGAGCTTGGCGCTCCACGGCGCGGTGGCGGGTATCGCCCACTTGCCGCGCGAGCGCGAGGATGTGGATATCGTTTTGCGACTGCCGCTCGCGGACCGATCCGGGGTCAACCGCCTGGGACAAATTCAAGTGATTTCCTCGAGCGGCGCGTTGGTGCCGCTCAATGAGTTGACGGACGTAGATCCGAGCACGATCCAGCAAACGATCTTTCACAAAAATCTTAAGCCTGTCGTTTATGTCACCGGGGACGTGGCCGGCGGAGAGGAGAGCCCTATCTACGCCATGCTGAAACTCGATCCGCTGCTGAACCACCTCCGGGCACCCGGCGGCGAAACGGTGGAAAGGCACTACACGCGCCAGCCCTTTTTGGCAAATCGTTACTCGCTCCAATGGACCGGCGAGTGGTGGATCACCTATGAGGTGTTTCGAGACCTGGGCTTCGCTTTTCTGGTGGCGTTGATTCTGATTTACGGCATCGTCGTGGGCTGGTTCCAATCGTTTTCAGTGCCGCTGGTGATTATGGCGCCGATTCCGTTAACTCTGATCGGCATTCTGCCCGCGCACGCGCTGCTCCACGCTTTCTTTACGGCGACTTCGATTATTGGCTTCATCGCGCTGGCTGGAATTATCGTGCGAAATTCCATTCTGGTGGTGGATTTCATCGAACTGCGTCGTGAAGAGGGCGTGCGGTTGGAGGATGCCGTCGTGGACGCGGGCGCGGTTCGGTTCCGCCCCATCGTGCTCACGGCGGCGGCCGTGGTGGTCGGAGCTTTTGTCATTATCTTCGACCCCATCTTTCAAGGGTTGGCGATTTCTTTGATGGCCGGGGCGATTGCGTCCACCCTGCTTTCGCAGCTTGCCGTGCCGCTGTTGTATTACATGAACGCGCGGCGAAAAGAACGGAAACAAGCCGGAAAGCCATGGCCCGAAAGTTGAGAAGGTTGAGAGCCCTCGGACGACCGCTGAGTAAGGCCCGGTGACAATTGCCCGGGCGCGAAAAGGAGGAAGTTATGGACCTGCATCGTTGGCTTCGATTGCTGGCTGGAATCTTCGTGTTGGCCAGCCTGTTGCTCGGATATTTTGTCAATGCCGGGTGGTTCTGGTTTACCGGCTTCGTCGCGCTGAACCTGATTCAATCGGCCTTCACCAACTGGTGCCCGATGATGGTTTTCCTGCGCCGCTTGGGTGTCCGTTCGTAGCGGATCTCCGGCAACGCCCGGCGCTGACGGAAGGCCGGCGCTAACTCGCCCGGTGAGGAGGTTTATATGTTTCTCGATGAGCCACGACGCTTACTGTGTCCCGTGGACTTCAGCGATTATTCGGCCGCAGCCTTGAGGACGGCAGGGAACCTGGCGCAGTCTTTGAATGCGGATGTGACGATGCTCTACGCTCAACCCGTAGATGCCCCGGCTTATTTCACCCCTGCGCAAATTCAGTCGTTAAAAGCACAGCTCCGCCAGAGCCGCAGGGCCGCGGAGCGACATATGGCCGACTTCGCCGAGAACTTTCTGCCGGCTCGCGTCTCTCGCTCGCTTCGGGTGGTGGAGGGCGACCCCGCGCGGGCCATCCTCGAAACCTTCAAGGAGCTTGGTGCGGGGTTGGTGGTGATGGGAACGCACGGCCATACGGGGCTCACCAAGATTCGGCTTGGCTCGGTTATGGAGAGCGTCCTGTTTCAGCTCGAGGCGCCGTTGATAACCGTGGGGCCGCGGGTGGAAAATTCACCCGCGCTCGGCGTGATTCGCCGGATCGTTTGCGCGGTGGACTACAGCCCGGCCGCGCGGAGGGCGCTCGAGCACGGCGTTCGGCTGGCGGAGGAAACCGGCGCAGAGATTTTTGTCCTCCACGTAGTCGCCAAGCTTGAGACGCCCGAGTCCCTGGCCTCGGAGCGCCAATCCCTGTGCGACTGGGTCAGCCCGGCGCTGCGGGGGCGCTGCTCGCTTACCGAGATCGTGCGCCACGGCAATCCTGCCGAACAGATTGTCGCCATGGCGGAGGCTGACCGTGCCAGCCTCATCGACATGGGAGTGGAACCGCGCAATTTCCTCGGCAATCTGTTTTTCGGCACAACGGTCGAGCGGGCTATTCGCCATGCTACCGCGCCAGTCCTGAGCTT
>JAJYNF010000181.1 GCA_021786455.1 Acidobacteriota bacterium | reverse complement strand
CCTCCGTGAATCGGCTCTTCTTCATCGTGAGTTCTCCTCTCGGCTTTTTATGCCCGAGAACTCACATTCTAACTGGACCAGTTTTCGGGGGGCAGGTCAGCGCCTCCTGCGCTGGAGTGGTTTGAGCATTACTTGGCTGACATCTTGACGGGCAGCCACTCCACCACGGCGAAGGTATCGAGAGCGTAGCTCAAATTATCCAGACCATCTTCAATCGTTGCAACAAACGACACGAATGATGGAACTGTACATTCGAGCGTTTTTCCGCGCCCCTTGACATTCTCCGCCGCACGCGGCCCACGGTCTGTCATGGCCTATGATAGGCTAACCTCTGGGGCAGGATACGGCACGATGCCACGATCCGGCCAAGCGGTCGAAAGGAGTTCCAATGTCTGACAAAGTTGGTGTCCTGGTTCTTGCGGAATCGGGTCCGGGCGTGTTACACCAACTCACCGGCGTCATTGCCGCGCGCCAGGGAAACATTGCCTCAATTGAGATCATTGAGGATCGGCCGAGCGGCGCATCAATCTATTTCGAAGTGGAACTGCCAGAGCCACCCGAAGGATTGATCCAGGATTTACGCGCGCTAGCTGTAGTGCGTGAAGCCAACGTCGTCAACACGCTGCAGAAGGTGTATGGAAAGCGAGTGATCATTATCGGCGGGGGCGCGCAGGTTGGGCAGGTTGCGATTGGCGCTATCTCGGAAGCTGACCGCCACAACATTCGCGGCGAGCACATCTCCGTGGACACGATCCCGCTCGTCGGCGAGCAACCCTTGGCCGAAGCGGTGCGCGCCGTGGCGCGGCTGCCCCGCGCGCGCGCCCTGGTGTTGGCCGGATCGCTCATGGGCGGCGACATTGAGAAGGCGGTCCGCGAGGTGCGCGCGCAAGGCCTTTTGGTGATTAGCCTCAACATGGCGGGCAGTGTCCCAGAGGCGGCTGACTTGGTGGTGACCGACCCGGTTCAAGCCGGCGTGATGGCCGTCATGGCGGTGGCGGATACGGCAAAGTTCACTGTGGCTCGGCTCAAGCGTCGAACCTTCTGAGGTTCGAGACATCGGAAACTGAGCCACGACGGGTGCGGAAAGGCAAACACAAGCAACCCGACCGGACAGACCGGGCCAAAGACCTGTGGCCCGACGTCCCATCCGAGGCCGTGGCGCTCAGCATCCCGGCGGATCGTTCAGTGCCGTGAGGTTGTTGTCCGCATAGGCGGAGCGATTGGAATATTGGGGATTCATCACGTCCCTGCCCAACGGATCGGGGCTATGCCACCGGCCGGTATGAATTTCTTGCCTGCCCTGCAGTCCGGCATTCGCCAGCGGCTCATTCACTCCACGCACACATCGCAACGAAGCGCGACGTATGCGCCACGCGCGTGAAGCTCTGATCGGAGAGTCCTTCTTCTTTTTACCTTGACGCGCGATGCCGGGGGCGATAGCATCTCGGAAATTGCTCCATTAGAGGGAGGGCACAGCTATGAATTTGTATCACCCGGAGCGCACGAGCGCGTCGCGCTTGCTCGTTCTTTTCGCAAACATCCTTTTGATTCCCGCGGCTATTTTCGGCCAAACGGGGCCGGTAACTTCCGTTCAAAGCCCTCCGTTCCGCCTGGACGATGGGACGCCGGTTAAGCTGCGATTGACGGAAACCGTCTCTTCGGCCTCGGCGCGCGTGGGAGATCGAGTTGACTTCGAAGCTGTTGATGAAGTGAAAGTAAACGGGATCGTTGTGATTCGGAAGGGAGCGATGGCTTGGGGGACCGTGACCAAGGCGCGCCCCAAGCGTCGTCTGGGCCGGGGAGGAAAACTCGACGTCACCATTGACGGCGTGCGGCTGGCCGACGGCCAGAAGGCCATGCTCCGAGCGGTCAAGGATACCAAGGGTGGAGGTCACGCGGGGGCCATGACGGGCGCCATGGTTGCGACCAGCATTGTTTTCTTTCCGGCGGCTCCGTTGTTCCTTTTCATGCATGGCAAGAACATTACGATTCCGGAAGGGACTGAAATCAACGCCTATATTAACGGCGGCATGGACCTCAACCCCGCCCGATTTACCACAAGCCCTCTCGTGAGTGCTTTTTCGGCGTCTTCTTCTCCTTCAACTTCGCCCCCCGCCGTGGCGGAAACGGTGTCTTCATGCCGCGTTGTCGTGCGATCCGAACCGGATGGCGCGAACATCACCATTGACGGCAAGTATATGGGCAGCACGCCTTCAACCTTGGATCTTGCGCCGGGCACCCATGTGGTGACCATTTACAAGACGGGCTTCAAGACCTGGCAGCGGACCATCACCGTCACCGCGGGAAGCCAAATCACCGTGGACGCTTCCCTTTTCTGAAACGCCGTTGAACTGCCTGAGTGGGCACGTGGCGAGCTAAAGCTCGCCGCTACGTGTTGCGTTCGGAAAATGCGCTGGCCGTGGTGGGCGTGTGCCGAGCTAAAGCTCGCCGCTACGACGAGTGTCGTGCGCCTAGAGCATTTCCATAAATAATATAGCTTGACAAACGGGAACCGTCATGGCAGAGTGTGCTCATGCGAGCCATACCCATTCCGATTCGCAAGCGCATCCTTGAA
>JAJYNF010000199.1 GCA_021786455.1 Acidobacteriota bacterium | reverse complement strand
CCTTGAATTGGATTTGCGGCGGCTGGAAAATCTTTGCATACAGATCGAGCCGGTTGAACTCATCCATGCTCGAAGGCATCATCGTGGAGGTTACCATGGCGCTGCCGCTGCCGTTCGACCCGCTGACTTGGCTGGGGTTGATAACCGCATTCGGATTCCAGATGGGTCCAATGGACACGCTGCCTTGGCAGCCGGTCATGTCCCCCGGAGTTTCCGCCATCGCGTCCTTCTCGCACGGGTTCATGGTGAGTTGGTATTCGCCCGTCAGCGTCGGATCCACAAACTCCAGCTTCACATTCTCGCCAATGCCCGGGATATAGTGGTAGTACCAATCCTCGAATGGATAGGTCTCCATGGTCGTGGATGCGCCGGTACCGCTGTAAGGGAGTTGGCCGGGAGAAGGCGTGTAGGTGCCGCCGCTCGGATGAGAGGAAATCTCGTCGGGCGGGCCATACATAATGTAGATGCGTCCGCGGTCCGTTTTCCACCCGGGAATGCCTGAACTGAAGTGTTCGTTGGCATAAGCGACGCGCCGGTAAAACTCTTCTTTGTATTCGTTGTAGGCGTTGCCTGGGTTGGGATTGCGTCGCTCCCAGAAGGATTCGATGAACTGCTCGCGTTCCGCGTCGGTGGTCAGCTTGAGAAAGGCAGCCCGCTCCTGGGGCGTAATGATGTATCCCACCGGGCCATTCAGCCAACGACGATACGGACTTTGCAACTCCCTCTCGAGCGCCTTTTGCTTTCTTTTCCTCTGCGCGGCGGGGCTGTTTCGATGAATCAGAGGGATCGAAAGCGGGACGGCAACTAGCCTCAGTGAAAAGGCAAGCCCCACCATTGGCCCCAACAAAAGCCAGCTTTTGCGTGTAGCGTCACTTGGCATTGTTAAAGCACCCCTCTTACCGGCCCCGAGCCAATGCGCAATCCACACGTTTCATCGTATTTTCTTAAAAGGCGAAAGTCAAGGCTAGGTTTTCTCCCTTCCTGCCTAGAAAATCCGTTCGAGCCTGAGAGAAGGGTGAGATGCCGAAGCTCACTGTAGAGATGGCTCAGTGAATCGCGCCGGGGAGCGACGTATCCTCGGCTCCCAACCGGCCATTCTCTAATCGCGATTTTCAATGACGTTAGGAGGGGTTAAAATGAAACTTAAGAGGACGCAAGGCCGTCTGAAGGGAGGAGGGCTCAAATGCGGTTCTCCGCGACACAGAAAACATTTCCCGTTTCCTGGCCCTGGGAAGTTTCCTGGGAACCCGTGGCCAGCGTCCCTCGTACTAAGAAGAAGAAGATGAGAGACATTGTTCAACGCAGTTGAGGGATGTGGATCGAGCCTGAAGGATTCAGGCGCGCCGAAGAGAGATGGACCGGAGAGCTAATCAGATGGCACAGAGCACTGAAATCAAGAGAGACGAGGTGTTACCGCGTGAACTGGAAACAAACCGTGCTCTAGCCGCGCCGGCGCACGGAAGCCAGGGAGGGAAGCCCAAGCCCTCGAGAAGGAAGGCTACGTTCGCCGGGGGCATTTTGGCGATTGCCGGTCTCGCCGTAGGGGGAATCCTATGGAGCGAACGTGGCGTCGTGACGGTTCAGGCGGGCCAAGTGGCGCTCCGAAACCTTTCAGCCGTCGTGACCGCTTCCGGCGAAATCATGCCACCCCCTGGAATGTTTGCGCAGGTGAACGCCAACTCCATGGGTAAAGTTACAGAGATCCTTGTTCAGGAGGGCGAATCCGTCAAAAAAGGGGAGTTGCTCATGAAGACCGAGGATGTGCAGCAGGCCGCCGATGTCACCGCACAAAAGGCGGCTCTGCTCACCGCCCGGGCCGACCTTTCTGCCGCCCAAGCCGCGGTCGCCTCGTCGGCCGCCGCCTTAAAGACCGCGCAGGCCAACCTGGCTCAGGCACAAGCAAAGTTCAATCAGTCCCAGGCTGATTTCAAACGCAACCTAGAGCTTTATAAGGATCAGTTAATCGCGCGCCAAGTTTTCGAGCAAAGCCTCAGTGATTATGAAGTGGCAAAAGCAAATGTCCAGTCTGCCGAGGCGCAACTGGCTCAACAAAAGGCTCTGTTGCAGCAAGCGATCTTCAATAAAAAGATGCGACGCGCCAGCGTGATGCAAAACCAGGCAACTCTGGTTCGCGCGCAGGATGTTTACAACCAGACGATTTATCGCTCACCCTTTGACGGCATTATCACCTCTCTGCCGGTCCACGTGGGAGAAAATGTAGTGCCGGGAATTCAGAACGCGGTCGGAAGCGTTCTTTTCCAAGTCTCCGACCTCTCCGTGATCACCGCCCAAGTGGACGTGGACGAGTCCGATATCCTGAGCATCAAGATGGGGCAACCAGCCGTGATCTCAATTGATGCGATCCCTAACAAGACCTTCAAAGGTCATGTTACACAAATTGGCATGAACGCCATCGCCCAAAGCAACGGAACAAGCGCGGCGGGCACGACCGACACCAATCAAGAGGCAAAAGATTTTCAGGTTTTAGTGACGCTTGATAATCCTCCGCCGGGGATGCGCCCGGGCCTTTCGGCGACGGCCCGCATTACCACCGCCACGGTCCAAAACGCGATTGC
>JAJYNF010000046.1 GCA_021786455.1 Acidobacteriota bacterium | reverse complement strand
CGTCACTGCCTTGAGCCAAACGGAAATTCAATTGTTCTCCCTGCCGCTCGACTGAGCCTTTCTCCACCAGACCACCGACCCTCAAGTGCTTGTGGATCACTTTACCGCTCAGCAGTTGGTGAACCGTAACGTAATAAGATTCGGATTGCCGAAATCCGGCGATGGCTTCCCAGGCCACGATACCTACAATAAGGGCAATGCCGATCCCAAACTTGACCTTTTTACCCTTCATATCGTTCTCCCCACCGACGATGTTTGTTTCCCACTTCCCGAAACTTGAATTTTCCCCCCCGCGCACCGAACGAGTCAAGCGCATTTATGTCGCGCACCATGCTGCTCGCGCTGACCTCAGAGTCAGAATTTATGATATTGACAGCGATTTCCCTGCCGCCGTGACCGGAATCACACGCGGCAGTGACGTCCGCCGTCCATCAAGCGATTTTGTAAGTTTGCTCAACGCGGGGCTGCTCCGCGAGTGACGCCGAAGACAACGCTGTTCCGTCAATTGACATGCCGCTGCCGTGTGTGCTAGTTAGTGGACAGGAAGGGGAGAGGTTGCGGCATGGCGCTAGAAGAACTGCAATCAGCCTGGGAACTATTCAAAGAGGCCTATCAATACCAAGTCGGCGGAGATTACGAAATGGCCGTTGAGCTCTATAAGCGCTCCCTTGAGCTTCACCCCACCGCCGAGGCGTACACGTTCCTCGGCTGGGCTTATCACTACCAAGGCAAGGTAGAGGATGCCATCGCAGAATGCAAAAAGGCCATTCAGATTGACCCGGAATTCGGCAATCCTTACAACGACATTGGCGCCTATCTCATTGAAGAAGGCCAGCATGACGCCGCCATCCCGTGGCTCGAGCGCGCGCTTCAATCCAAGCGCTATGAGTCATACCATTTTCCCCATTACAACCTGGGTCGGGTGTACTCCGCCAAGGAGATGTACGGCAAAGCCCGGTGGCATTTTGAAAAAGCCCTCAAACTCTGCCCGGATTACACCCTGGCAAAAGAAGGCCTCGAAAAGATTCGCCGCAAGCTGCAATAAGTGTCCGCTCAAGGGAGCTTCGAGCACCTCGCCGCTCACGCGCCGCGCCGGGAGCGACGGCTGCATCGAGGAGTCTCTGAAGGTGAGGCACAGGCTCTGATCCGCTCGTTGCGGCAGTGGGCCGAGCGATTGCCAGGAGCGAACGGGCTCGAAAGCAGTCCTACATGCTGTTCTTAATTCGTCGCCTATAGTCCATAATTCACTTTTATGAGCTACTTCGGCTTGACAGGCGGCATCGCGTGCGGAAAGAGCACCGTTGCCCAGTACTTGCGAGAGCTCGGGGCGGAGGTGATTGACGCGGATCGCGTCGGTCACGAGCTGGTGCAGCCGGGTCTTCCCGCTTACCGCCAACTGGTCGAGGTTTTTGGCAGGAATATTCTTAGTCCCACGGGGACGCTTGAGCGAAATCGGCTCGGGGCCATCGTCTTCGCGAACCCTGACAAGCTACGCCAGCTCAACGCGATTCTCCACCCCCGAATTATCGCGCGCGTGGAAGAACTCGCGGGACGAGCATCCGAAGCTAACCCGCGCGCAGTCGTTGTTGTGGACGCGGCACTCATCTTCGAAGCGGGCATCGGCGGGCGCTTTCACAAAGTCATTATCGCTTGGTGTCGCCGCGAGCAGCAACTGGAACGTTTGATGACCAAAACAGGCCTGTCCCGATTCGAGGCCGAGCAGCGGATTGACAGTCAGATGTCCGCCGATGACAAGCGTCGTCGCGCTGATTTCGTGGTGGATTGTTCTGGGACCCTTGAAGAAACCCGAGCGCAGATCGGAGCGCTTTACGCCAAGCTGCTCGAATTGATCACCAAAGCTCGGACTCTATGATGCTGTGCTGAGGAGGGGCGGCCAAACCTGCTCAACGTTCAGAGTGGGTATTTTCGTTGGTGGATGATCGCCCGTTCTTCACCCATTCCTCACCGCGGGCGCGCAAAGCGTCCAGAGTCTCTTGAACCTCGCGCTGCTTGCGCGCTTGCTCGTCCAGCCGGATATCGCGCGGCACGATGATCGGCGGAGCGATGAATAGCGCTGCCCGGCTGAAAGGCCATGGAATCTGAAATTGATCCCAGCTTTTTCGGAAAACGAAGGAATGGCGCAGCGAGATATGAAAGCACAGGATCGCCGCTCCCGTCATTCGGCTGAGCAAGACCGCTCCCGGCTTGGCAACGAACCGCGGTCCTCGCGGGCCGTCAATCGTGAAGGCGGTATCGAGGCCCTTTCGATGCGCTCGCGCCATTTCAGCCAGTGCCCTGCGCGCGCCGCGGGAGCTTGATCCGCGTGCCGCGCCGTAGCCGTGACGCCGGATGATGCGCGCGATGTATTCGCCATCGAAATTCTGGCTGGTCATCACCACGATGCCACGCTCGCGCCAAAACCAAGTGGCTGGGAAAATTTCGCGGTGCCAGAAGGTGTAGATCAGCCCTTTGCCGCGCTTTTTTGCCGCTTCCCAGTTTTCCCAGCCGTTCACCTCCCATCGAAGCGTCCGCCCAATCAAGAGCACGGCAAAATAGCCAATCCAGCTCGCGACGAAGATTTGAAGCCGCTGCCAATGCGTGAAGGTGCGCGGGCTTTCAGCCAGCCGAACTCGATCCTCCGATGGCCGCGTTTCTTCGTTTTCTGTCGCGGAACGGGTCGGCTGCTCGGCCTGCTGTTCCATGGCGTGATTATCGCATGGGTGAGGGCCGGATGCGCTGAAAGGCGCGCGGACTCAGACCTGCCGCGGCCGCGCGCGTCGTACCATTATGGCGCGGACAATCAGGAAAAGGATGATCCCACCCCAGGCGATGCCGTCGAATAGTCCCGGATTGAAAGTGATGGCAAAAGCTATGGCAGCCCCCGTCAGAACCCACATCCATAACTCGCCCGCCCAAGCTTGGATCCAGCGGGGTTGAGCTCCGCCGCCCGAGACGCGCGGCCTGAGCGCCGGCCACAAGCGTGGCACGCGCTCGAGGTATTGTCGGTAGGCGTTGCCCCGGCTTTCCAAAAGAAACGCCTCCTCTCGCCCGATCAGCCGCAGCACAAAGATCGTCATTCCTACGACAAGGATGACAGCTCCTACGGGCGGTGCCATCGGCGCGAGTCCTGCTGCCAGCAGGATGTTCCCAAAATAGAGAGGATTTCTCACATATCGGTAAGGGCCGTCCGCAATCAGCCGTTCGGCGTGAACCACCCTATCCCGCACGACTTCGTTTCGAAGATAGGCCGTTCCCCAGGTCCTTAACCACGCTCCTGCGGCCAGAAGCACGGCGCCGGTCCCGAAAATCAAATGCATCCCCATATTCGCGGAGACCCATCGGTCCTCCAGGCCAAATCCATTGAGGATCGTGAGGAGCCAATCCACCGTGTTCACCGGCTCGAAGAAATAGCTCCCAAAGGCTGCGCAAAAAATCGCGCCAATAAACCATCCTCGGCGACGAAATTCGAAATCGTTGGCCTTCACGCGCCCTTCTTCTCCTCACATCCCGTCATAGCGCGGCCCGCCGCCGCCCTCCGGCGGGACCCAGGTAATGATCTGGTACGGATCGGCAATGTCACACGTCTTGCAATGGACGCAGTTCGAAGCATTGATCTTCAATCGCTTTCCCGATCCGTCGGGCTGGGGTTCCATCTCATAAACGGCGGCAGGGCAGAAATATTGGCAGGGATTGCCGAACTCCGTGACGCAGCGCCCGTTACAGATATTGAAATCGGCGATGTGGAGGTGGGGCGGCTGGTCTTCCTCGTGGCGCGTCGCGGAATGATAAACGTCCGACAGCTTGTCGAAGGTCAATTGGCCATCGGGCCTGATCTTTGTGACGGGCTTGCCTTCAAACTCCGCCCATCGTCGCATATGTTCGTAATCAGGCCGCGAGCCGCGACGCGCGTGAAGGCCTCGCCCGCCCGTCACAAGCTGCGCCGCAGCGTCAGCCGCGCCCAGCCAGAATCCATGCTCAAAGCCCTGGCGATAATTGCGCGCTTTCCAAAGCTCTTCGTTCACCCAACTTGCACGCCAATGCCTTTCGAATTGCCCGAGCGCCGCGGCCGAGCAATCCTTCTTTGACAGGGCGTCGAAAATCGCTTCGGCGGCGATCATGCCGCTCTTCATCGCCAAATGAATTCCCTTCAGTCGCTCGGAATTCAAAAAGCCCGCGGCATCACCAATGATCAGCGCGCCGTCCACTGCCGTTTGCGGAATCGCAAAATAACCGCCTTCAGGGATGGCCTTCGCACCGTAGCGAATCATCTGCCCGCCCTCAAGCCGACTCTTCATCCACGGATGCATCTTGAATCGCTGGAAAGCATGATGAACGTCGAAGCGAGGGTCAGGAGCATCGAGCCCGGCCACCAGGCCAATCGCTACGAGCGTATCCGCGAGCGCGTAGATGAATCCGCCTCCGAATTGGCGCGAGCTGAGCGGCCAGCCCGCCGTATGAATTACCGCGCCTCGCTCGATTCTTCCGGGCGGAATTTCCCAGAGCTCTTTCACGCCCAAGCTGTAATTCTGCGGATTACATCCCTGGTCGAGGCCCAGCTTTCGAATCAGCTCCTTCGTCAGCGACCCGCGCGGCCCCTCAGCAAAGACCGTCACTTTGGCATGAATGTCGTAGCCCGGCTGGAAATTCGGCTTGGGCCGTCCATTTCGGTCCACGCCTTTGTCGTCCGTCCGCACGCCCGCGACGCGGCCACCGTCGAAGAGCGTCTCGACGCCGGCAAACCCCGCGAACAGGCTCACTCCGGCGCGTTCCGCGAGCGTCCCCATCCATTTCACGAATTTGTTGAGCGAGATGATGAAGTTTCCGTGGTTGCGGAGAAACGGCGGATTCACCGGCAGCTTCCATTGGCCGCTAGGGGTCAGAAAATAGACCGCGTCAGACCTCACCGGCGTCTCGAGCGGCGCCTTTTGAGCCTTAAAGCCGGGCACAAGTTCTTCAAGCGCCCGCGGGTCCAGCACCGCGCCCGAAAGCGAATGTGCGCCGATTTCATTCCCTTTTTCGAGCACGTAGATATTTTCCGGTGAAAGTGGCGACGGTTTCTTCCCTCCTGCTTCGTATTCCCGAATTAACTGCGCCAGGCGTAAAGCACAACTAAGGCCAGCCGGTCCCGCGCCGACAACTACCACATCTGCTTGCAGGGTTTCTCGCGTCGGACAAGTCATCCATTATCTCTTTTGTGACGGCTCCGTTTGCCGCGCAAGTCTATTTTGCACTTAATTCGGCGGCCGAAACTCAAAATCCGTCTGCCGGAGGGATTTTGCCGCTTCTTTCGCGTGGGTGCTATTCGACCGCTCGGCACACCTTTGGCTGCGCGGGAGTTCGCAGCATGAGAGATAGACTACGGTACTGAGGAGCTTTATGCATGAAATTTACCTTCGACGTACTAGCTTAGTAAGTCATTGACTTACGCAAGGGTCTTCCGGATAATAAGGCCACATTTACCGTGGCCGAGACGACGGCGACGGCAGGTCGGCGCCGGTAAGGCGCCGCGAAGTGGAAGGGGACGATGAGGCGACCTGGGATATTCCTTCTTTGGACAATAGCCAACACAACCCTATGCTTGACCTCTTGGGCTGGCAGCCTTGCACGGCCGATGTCGCCCTTGGGAATTATGGCCGAGAAGGGAACGATCCGGTTGAATGGCCGGGTGGTTCCCCCGTTAACCGATATCTTCCCCGGTGATCAGGTCAGGACGGGACCGAACTCGATTGCGGTGCTGAGGTTAAGATGGGGCGCGACGGTCACGCTAGCATCTAAGAGCCGGTTAACTCTGTCCGCCAATATCCGTTTGCGTCGTTTGCGTCTGGCGCAAGGAGCTTTGATTTTGCGAAGCACGGGCGCGCGCCCCACCCAGATAGATGTTGGTAATGAGCGAATTGCGGCGGGAGGGGGTAAGGGTCTCCCTGCGCTTTGCCGGGTTGCAATGATTGGCGATAACCCCGCCGTTTTCGCCCAAAGTGGAAACATCGAGGTACGCGGCGCAGACCGAGTTTGGAAACTTCCACTAGGCCAATGGGTGCGGATGCAGGCGAGCGACGGTCCCATGCCCGCCGACCCGCAAACGGCTGGCTCCGTAACCAATGAGATTCCAACTGCCTTGCGCCAGCCGGCCGGGCAGACGACGCAACTGCCGCTGAGCGTTACCCAGAGCGTGGATTGGAACGACCTGGTACGAACGCTGCGCACCGGCCGAGTTCGGATCGGGCTGCTGGATGGTTCCGTGCTGAATATCGGCGCGCGCTCCGTGATGAGAATCGTGGATCAGCACCCCCGCGCGCAACAGACTGACATTGAATTAACCCTGGGCGTCATGCGGGCCAAAGTCGTGAAGTTGACCCAACCCAATGCTCATTTCCGCGTCCGTACCCAAACAGCCGTCATTGGCGTGGTGGGAACAGAATTCATTGTCGAGGCTGGACCTAATTTCACGCGGGTATGGTGCATCAAAGGGGTGGTTGAGGTGTGGAATCTCAATACGGCGATCCCCGGCAAAGTGCAACTGCATCCTTCACAAACGACCACGGTTCGGGCAAACCTGCCCCCAAGCCAGCCGGCCAACGTCAACGTTGCTGAGATCAACCGCGAAATCCGGCTCACGACAATTCGCGGCCTCCCGCCGCCTGCGCCGGTGACCGAGACTGCCGTGAACACGGTAGCGCTCGGGGAAGGAGTAGCATCCGCCAGCCTGGCTGGTGTCGCTTTGTCGCGTCTCGGGGCCGCCAGCAGCGCTGCCAGCCAAGCCGATTCAAACGCCTCGGCAGCCGGTTCGGGGGCAAACAACGCGCTCGCTGCCGCGGGCAACGCCGTCAACGCGGCTAACAATGCCGTAGTCACCACTCAGAATGTGCTGAATGCCGTTTCTCCCGCCACGCCGGCTTCCTGTGGTTGCCAATGAGCAGCGGTAAGTTTTGCATCGTCCGTCCGATCGAAGCTTAGCGATGCCGTGGTCGGCCCGCCAGGTCGGTTCGAAGATTGCCCGGTTTGTTCGCCGCAACCGCGCGGGCCTTCTCATCAGCAGCTTGATTTGCTTGCTGAGCCTCGTGGTTTACGTTCCCGTGTATTTGACCCCGCGCCCGTCACCCTTGTGGGGTTCCCTGTCCGACATTGAACTGAAGACGCTGGACGCTCGATTCCTTCTGCGCGGAAAGCGATTGCCCGATCCAGCGATTGTCATTGTCGCCATTGATCAGAAAAGTGAGGACTTGTTGGGCCGCTGGCCGTTTCCGCGCAGCGACCTCGCCGAGGCGTTAAACGATCTGGCCCAAGACGGCGCGCGAACCGTGGTTTTCGATATTGACTTTCCGCAGCCGGATCAGAACTCAGCGCTCCACGCGCTTCGCCAAGCCCGCAAGGATTACGAAAGGCTCGGGAAACCTCGCACCCCTGGCGGCAGGCAATACCTCACCCGCCTCAACCGCTTGCTGGCAAGCGCCGACGATGACGCGCAGTTTGCCGCCGCGCTTTCGCATTATCCCAATGCCATTTTAGGTTATATCTTCCTGCCCAGCGCCAAAGCCGCCAGCGAAAATCAGAAGCGCGTTGCAGATTTTGTCAATTATCTTTCCTTTTCAGCTTACCCTCGAATTGTGCACCATCAATATGCAAATCTGTTCGAGGGGCTTCATTTTGACAGTCTTTCCCCCGACCTTGCGCGGTTTGCCCTCTACGCGAAGGATTTCGGGTTTTTCAATGCCATTCCTGACCCCGACGGAACCCTGCGCCGGGCGGCCGTAATCGCGCGATTCCGAGGGGGCTTTTATCCGTCTCTTGACGTGGCTGCCGCGATGGCTTATCTGAACCTGCCGCTGACGCACGTGGAAGTCGTCTTCGGCCCGGACGGCCTCGAAAAGATTAACCTCGGCCGGCTCGCGATTCCCACTGACCCCGAGGGCTTCGTTCAAATTGACTACCGCGGTCCCGCCGGAACTTACCCCAGATATTCCCTTGCCGACGTGATTGAGCACCGTATTCCTCCTCAAGTGTTTCGCAATAAGCTTGTTCTGATTGGCCCGACGGCGCTGGGGATCGCTGACATGGCGGTCACGCCGTTTCAACAGATGAGTTTCCCGGGCGTCGAAGTCCACGCCAACTTCATTGGCGACATCCTGAACGGGCGTTTTATTCGCCGGGGCCTTCGCGAAAATCTGATAGATATTTTCTTTCTGCTTTTGTTCAGCCTTGGGGCAGGCATCCTGCTGAGTGTCGTGCCAGCGATTCGCGCCACGGCCGTCTTAGTTATCTTGTTAGGGCTTTTCCTTTGGCTGGCCTACTACCTGTTCGTTGCCGACCGCATCTGGATCGCCGTCTTCCTTCCCACCGCCACTTTGACCGCGAATTATGGGGCTATCGTCAGCTACCGCTTTTTCTTCGAGGAGCGCGAAAAAAAGAAGGTGCGCGGAGCCTTCCAGCAATATCTCCCGCCGGGGCTCATCAACCAGTTGCTGGAGCGCCCGGAGCTGTTGCGGCTGGGGGGGGAAGAGAAAGAGTTGAGCGTGATGTTCTGCGATATTCGCGGTTTTACGGCGCTTTCCGAGGGGTTATCGCCGAGCGCGCTGGTTGAACTGTTGAACGAATACCTCTCTGCCATGACAGACGTCATCTTCCGCCACTGGGGCACTCTCGACAAATACATTGGCGACGCCATCATGGCTTTTTGGGGCGCGCCGTACCCGCAGGATGACCACGCAGACCGCAGTTGCCGGGCCGCCCTGGATATGGCGCAAGCCCTCCGTGAGCTCCGCCAGCGCTGGGGCCAGCGGCAACTCCCACTCGTTGACTTCGGCATCGGCATTAATACGGGGCCAGTGCTGGTCGGCAACATGGGTTCCAAACGCCGCTTCAACTTCACTATCATGGGCGACAATGTCAATCTCGCTTCGCGCCTGGAGGGAATCAACAAGCAGTTTGGGACTCGCATCATTCTGAGTCAGTACACCTATCAGAAAATTCGCGACAACTTCGTCAGTCGCGAGCTCGATTTGATTCGGGTGAAAGGGAAAACCACCCCGGTGAAAATCTATGAACTGCTGGGCTCGGCGGAGGAGCGACCCAAATTCCTGGACCTGGCCACTCGGTTTGAGAAAGGGCTGGCGGCCTACCGGGCCGCTCAGTGGGACAGAGCCACCGAGATTCTGCTGGATTTGCTGAAGGATTACCCGGAAGACGGGCCAGCGCGGGTTCTGCTTCAGCGCTGTCAGGAACTGCTGGCGCGTCCGCCCGAAGAAGCGTGGGACGGCGTCTATGTGATGAAGACGAAGTAAGCACGGCCCCCCATGGAGCTCGACGCCTGCGCGCGATTAATCTGGGGGCCCGCTTTGCTGGAGCAGTTTGGCCACCAGCGCAGTCCATCCCGTCTGATGACTGGCTCCGATTCCGGCGCCGTTATCGCCGTGAAAGTACTCGTAGAACAAAATGAGATCACGCCAGTGGGGGTCTTTCTGGAAGATTTCTGTTCCGCCGTAAACCGGCCGCGCGCCGTCAGGCCGCCGAAGGAAAATGTGGATGAGTCGCCGGGAGAGCCTGCGGGCCACCTGCCAGAGATCGAAAAACTCGCCGGAACCGGTGGGAAACTCAACTTTCAGATCGCTTCCAAAATAGTAATGAAAGCGCTGGAGGGATTCAATCACCATTAAGTTCAGCGGGAACCACACCGGCCCGCGCCAGTTCGAGTTGCCGCCAAAAACGCCGGTCGTGGATTCCGCCGGTTCATAATCCACCGAGTAGCGCTCCCCGTCGAGCTCAAGATTATAAGGATGGTCCTGATGGTATTTGGAGAGGGAGCGAATTCCGTAGGGAGATAAGAACTCATTCTCGTCCAGCATGGTCCGCAGGACCCGTAAGAGGCGGTCACGCGTCACCAGAGAGAGCAGTCGTCGCACCCCGCCGCTGGATTTCTCGCTGGAATCCAGCATCTGATCCATGCGGGGATGAAAGTCCAGGAACCATTGCATCCGCTTGCGAAAGCCGCGGAATTGGTCCACCACCTCCGGCTCTAACGAATGGACCGCAAACAGTGGCGTCAGCCCTACCATGGAGCGGACTTTGATAAACTGGTGCGAGCCGTCACTGAGGCCCAGCACATCGTAATAAAATCCATCCTCTTCGTCCCATAACTGAATGCCTTTGCCACCCCGATTGTTCATGGCATCGGCGATATATACGAAGTGCTCGAAAAATTTGCTGGCGACATCCTCGTAAGCCGGGTCTTCCGAAGCAAGCTCGAAGGCGATGGCCAGCATGACGAGGCAAAACATCCCCATCCAACTGGTTCCGTCAGACTGTTCAAGGCGTCCCCCGTCGGGCAAAGGCTTGGAACGGTCAAACACGCCAATGTTGTCGAGGCCTAAAAATCCGCCCTCGAAAACGTTCATTCCCGCCGCGTCTTTGCGGTTCACCCACCAAGTGAAGTTCAGAAGCAGCTTGTGAAACACCCGCTCCAAAAACTCGCGGTCACCCTTGCCACGCAGCCGCTTTTCGATTTTATAAACTCGCCAGGCCGCCCAAGCGTGAACCGGGGGATTGACGTCGTTAAACGCCCACTCATAGGCGGGAAGCTGGCCGTTCGGATGCATATACCACTCACGAAGAAGCAGAATAAGCTGCTCCTTGGCAAAGTCCGAGTCCACCAGGGCAAGCGTCACGCAATGGAACGCCAAGTCCCACGCCGCGTACCAAGGATACTCCCACTTATCGGGCATAGAGATGACATCGCTGTTGTACAGGTGGACCCACTGGTGATTACGACCCGTCAGCCGCTCCGGCGGAGGCGGGGGAAAAGCGGGATCGCCCCTGAGCCAGGTTCGAATGTCATAGTGGTAATACTGCTTCCCCCAGAGGATGCCACCCAGGGCCTGTCGCATCACGTTTTTGCAATCGCCGGAAAGATTGGCGGGGATGATGCTTCCGTAAAATTCATCGGCTTCGGAGATGCGCTGGGTAAAAACCTCTTCAAAGTTTTTCCCGAAGGGGTCGCGCGGAATTTGCTCGCAGAACCGTAAACGAATCGTCCAAGCTTTTCCCGGCTCGATCATACTGCGGTAGTGCGCCGCGACCTTGGTTCCGAACTGGGCGGGGTTGACGGCTGCTGAGTGACCCCGCACGACGGCTTCCTGGATGCCGTCTTTGACGTATGGCGATAGGTTCTTCGCGCCCCACAGCTTCTCGAAGTTCGTCTCGTTCTCCGTAAACAACAGCTCCGGGCTGCCTTCCGCCACCAGCCATCTCGTTCCGTAATATGCCTGTTGGACCCGCACGGCGACGGTCCCTGCGGCGGAATGATCCTTGGACAGTTGAGGCCGCTGGTGGTCGTGGGTCCATGTCCAGCGGTTACGGAACCAGAGGGTGGGCAATACAGTGAGCTCCGCCTTTTCCGGGCCGCGATTCCAGGCGGTGATGCGAATCAACATCTCCTCGACGCTTGCCTTGGCGTACTCGACGAACAGGTCGAAATAGCGGCTTTCGTTGAACACCCCGGTATCCACCAACTCGAACTCAAAGTCCCGTCGAGTGCGCCGGCGATTCTCTTCCACCAGCCACGTGTAAGGAAACTCACCTTGAGGGTATTTGTAGAGGTACTTCATGTAGGAATGCGTCGGCGTCGAATCCAGATAGAAGTAGTACTCCTTCACATCCTCGCCGTGATTGCCTTCATTTCCCGTCAGGCCGAACAGTCGCTCCTTCAGAATAGGGTCGCGCCCGTTCCACAGCGCCAGGGCGAAACAGATGTATTGGTGGCGATCGGCAATCCCGGCGATACCGTCTTCACCCCACCGATAAGCCCGCGAGCGGGCGTGATCGTGCGGTAGATACTCCCACGCCGAGCCGTAAGGGCTGTAATCCTCGCGCACGGTTCCCCATTGCCGCTCGCTGAGATACGGGCCCCAGCGTTTCCAATTCGCTTTGCGCTGTCGCGTTTCTTCGAGACGCTGCTCTTCAGCCGTCATTCTCATCTTTCTCGGAAACCGATTGGCGATGCTTTCGCGCCGGCGACATGCGCCAGAGACGCGAATTCAGAGTCTAGCTCACAGGAACCCCATCACACAATCCGCTTCAGCCATGGCTCGCCCTGACAACCTTCCTCCATCCATGAACATCGCAGGGCAAAATGCGACCGATCTAAGGGAGGGAGCGATGGGGAATGACGATGCCGCTCGGTTGCTGGACGGTGACCGACGCCTGCCAAGGGCGAGGGATGGGCGTCCAGTTGCGCGTGAAAAAGTCGGCTGCGGTCAGGGTAATCAGAATCCCCATCCAGAAGACGGCGCAGGCGACGACCAGGCGCATGACGTTTGAAGACCAACGAAGATGCATAAAAAATAGGCCCACCAAGGTCGCTTTGCAAATCGCAATGGCAAGGGCCACGATGGTATTGAGCGGGAGATTCTTCAGGCCGAACATCGCGTCGAGATTGATATAGGCGATGGCGGTCGTAAGGCCAGTCAGCGCCAGCAGCGTCACAAAGATGAAAATGTACAGCTTGGGGGAAGCAACGTGTTCGGACATCAGCGGGTCACCCCTAAAAGATATAAGAGCGGAAACAAGAAAATCCAGATAATATCCACGAAGTGCCAGTAAAGCCCGGCCATTTCAACCGCGTTGTGGGATTCCCGAGTGTAGCAGCCGCGAAAGGCGTTGATGATCAACACCGTCAAAATTCCTACGCCGACCACCATGTGCAGGGCGTGAACACCGGTCATAAAGAAATAGAAACACATGAAAAGCTCAACTGACGAAAGTGGCGCGTGCAGCGCTCGGATATGAGCCAAGTCCGCGCCCTCGGGGTGGAAGCCCAATCCGGGGACCACGTGAGTGAGGTAATCGTGGTACCACTCAAAATGAAGCTTGACCCCGATAAATGTGAGGCCCAACAGTAAGGTGAGAAAAAGGAAGCCAATGAGCGCCTTGCGGCGGCCAAGCTGAGCGGAATGGACCGCCATGGCCATGGTAAGGCTGCTGGTGATGAGGACGACGGTGTTAACGGCTCCAATTTTGGCGTTGAGAAGGCCGCTGCCGGCAAGGAATCCGGTCGGGTAGAGATTGCGATAGATCGCGTAACTGGCGAACAGGCCACCGAAAAACATGATTTCGGTGGCTAGGAAAATCCACATCCCGAGGCCGGCGGCCTCATGCTGCTGTTCGCGGTCGTCGAATTGCTCGGCGACGGCGGCGTGGGCATGAGCTTCAGACACTGTGCGGCACCTCGCTTCCGTAAGCGTAGGCTTCTTCAGTCACGATGGGAGTTTCCTCAAAGTTATGCGTGGGTGGAGGCGAGGGCGTCGTCCATTCAAGACCCTTGGCGCGGAAGGGATTCGGGCCAGCTATCGGCCCGTACCGAAGCGACCATATCAGATAGACCAGCGGCATGATGTAGCCGACCCCGAGGATGGAAGCTCCGGCGGTGGAAAGAACGTTCAGCGTCTGGAACTTGGCCGGATAAATAGCGTACCGTCGCGGCAAGCCTTCCGCCCCCATGATGAACATGGGGAAGAAGGTGAGGTTGAAACCGATAAAAGTGATAAATGCAGATACGCGCGCCCAGATGTCAGGATAAAGGCGGCCGGTCATTTTGGGCCACCAGTAGTGTAATGCGCCCATAAAGCCCATGATGGCCCCGCCCACCATAATGTAGTGGAAATGAGCCACGACAAAATAGGTGTCATGGACGTACTGGTCCACCGCTAGCGTGGCCAAGAAAAGACCCGTCAGGCCGCCCATCGTGAACAAGCCAATAAACCCGAGAGCATAGAGCATGGGCGCCTCAAACGAAATCGAGCCTTTATAGAGCGTAGCCGTCCAGTTGAAAACCTTGATGGCGGAGGGAATGGCGACGGCCATGCTTAAAGCGGAAAACACCACCCCAGCATAAACCGACTCGCCGCTCACAAACATGTGGTGGCCCCAAACCAAAAAAGAAATCACGGCGATGGCCACACTCGAGAAGGCCACAAATTCATATCCGAAAATGCGTTTCCGAGAGAAGGCCGCGATGAGCTCGCTGACGACGCCCATGGAGGGCAAGATCATAATGTAAACGGCGGGATGGGAATAAAACCAGAACAGGTGCTGGAACAGCAGCGGGTCGCCTCCCAAGGCCGGATCGAAGATGCCGACGTGGAACATCCGTTCCATGGCTAAAAGAAAAAGCGTAATGGCCAGCACCGGCGTGCCCAGGACTTGAATCACGCTGGTGGCATACATGGACCAGAGGAACAACGGCATGCGAAACCAGGTCATGCCCGGAGCGCGCATTTTGTGAATGGTGACAATGAAATTGAGCCCGGTCAGAATGGAAGAAAATCCGGCAATAAAAACACCCGTGGCCGCAGCCATGACGTGGGTGTTGAGGTAGCTCGTGCTGAGAGGAGTGTAAAAAGTCCATCCGGTATCCACTCCGCCCGCCGCGATGGCGTACATGACGAACATGCCGCCGGTGATGAAGACGTACCAGCTCAGCAGGTTGAGCTTGGGGAAAGCCACATCGCGCGCGCCGATCATCATGGGAATAAAAAAGTTCCCAAAAACGGCGGGAATCGAAGGAATCAAAAAGAGAAAAACCATAATGATGCCGTGCATACTAAAAAGCTTGTTGTAAGTCTCCGGGGTGACTATCAAGCCTTTGGGCACCAGCAAGTCAATCCGGATCAGCGCCGCGGCGATGGCGCCGACCAGAAAGAAGAATGTGATGGCAATCAGATAGAGCCACGCGATCCGCTTATGGTCGGTGGTGAGCAGCCAGGACTTAATTCCATAGTCAGTATTGAGA
>JAJYNF010000259.1 GCA_021786455.1 Acidobacteriota bacterium | reverse complement strand
CACCTCGAGACCCGGGCACTTCAGTTCTTGCGCTTCGGTCGGCGCGTAAAACCCCTCCTTTACGTAATTGTGTTGCGCCGTCGAGAGCTTCTGAAGCTCGCTCAAGGCGATGTGATGGTTGGTCAGCACAAGCCCGTGCGGACTGACGAACGATCCAGAGCCGCCATTATTGAATCGCAAGCTCGAAAGACGCACATGGTCAAGCCACGCCTGCGTCGGCACAAAATCATACCGAGCTTTCAGTTGCTTGACCGGCGGATTGTCAAAAGTCCACATTCCCTGGTCGGCCAACAATTCAGCCCGCCTTGCCATAAGCACCACACTCGCCAGCCCTAGTGCTACCCCAAAACCAACCCACCGCCAATCTCTGTTTCTCATTAAATCCTCCCTGCGAATTCGTCCTCCTCTTCAGCCCGCTGAGCCTAATCAGCGCGACTCAGGTTGTCAATCATAAGCCCGCGAAGCAAAAACGTCACGCAGTGGAATGGGCGCTATCAGGCGCTTCGGGCGCCTCTCTCGCCAGCCCCAGAGACATCCCGAATGACGCCTTCCGCCGCATCCGACCAGTTTGCCTGGCCGGTTTGGCCAGCATAGAATACGAAGGTCAGTGTTTTCATACAAGGCGCGTGCCGGGTGACATCACTCAAAGCAAAAATTTCTTACGCTCTTTTGCATTATCGCGGATGGGGATTGTTCGGACTCTCGTTTTTGGATTCGGCAGGAGTTTCCTTGCCCGGCCTGAAGGATCTCCTGCTCATCTACCTGAGCGGACGCTTTCCCAGTCTTGCTTGGTTCTACGCTCTCGACTGCACGGTCGGAACGATGGTGGGATCAGTGCTGATTTATGGGCTCGGGCGGAGTGGGGCGCGAATTTTCCGGCGCAAGCCGGCGAAAAACGAAATGAACCGAGCCATGCGCTGGATTCAGAAAAACGATTTCGTCACTGTCGTTGTGGCCTCCCTTCTGCCGCCGCCGTTGCCGTTCAAACCTTTCTTGGTCGCTGCCGGAGTTTTGCGAATGAACGTTCTCAGCTTCGTGGCTGCGCTCATGGTCGGAGGAGCGATCCGCTTTGGAGCGGAAGCCTGGATCGGGGTGCGATTTGGCAAAGCAGGCCCGGCGTATCTGAAAAGCCATATTGTCGTGATTTCGCTCGTAGCGGCCGCGGTGATCGTTGTGCTGACGGCCGCTTACCGGAGGCTGTCCGGGGTGGGCGGCGCGTCAGATGCCTCTACAGAACGCGAAGCCATGAGTCAAGATGACCGTTCAGCCAAGTGAACGGGCTTGCCTTACTTGAGGCGAAGCGATTGAGAAATGACACGCAAATTTTTATCCAAGCGAACCCGAGCGACGATGCGCGCGTAGCGCGAGTCGGGCATCGCAAAGCGAAGATCCCGCGCGGTAACCAACCATCCCCAGCGGGAAGGCCGAACGCGTGCCCAAGGAAATCGTGCAAATGCGATGAAAACGCGCATCGTCCTGGTTTTAAGCGCGGTCTCGAGGGGAGCGGAAGGTTTCGGTTTGTAATATACGCCTTCGCTCTCGGTATCGAGATCGCCGTTGAGGGAATTGATCGGCACAACCTCGATGGCGGACGGGGTTTCAACTACGCCGGTCCAAACGAATGGATTGGCGAGCGAAGGGAAGGCGGCCACCGCCCCGGCTTGCTCGCCACGGTAGGTTCGTGACCGGAGGGCGGTGAGCGCGCGTTGATGGTTGACCCAGCGGAATCCCCAAAACATCACTACCAGCCCAAGGGCCACCATGGCCCCCGCCCGCATGGTTGGCCGCCGCGCCCCAACCTCTTCCGAAATCAACCGCAGAAGAGCCGGCAACCCGAGCCCGGCGATCAGCAAGCCTAGTAGAACCGGGTCTTCGCCAAACTCGATGTCCGCCGCGTACCAGCGATGGCTCCACGGCCAAAAAAGTTGGACGCCATAGGGGCTGATGAAGTCAAGAAAGAGATGGCTTCCGGCGGCTGCCCAACAACCCAGCAACAACCACCCGAAGCGCAACGGCGGCAAAGGCTTATTGGCCACCGCATCTCGCTTCAGGACGCAAACGGTTGCGGCCGCGAGCCCGGCGAGCAAGGTAATTCCCACGAGGGAATCGCTTGGCCCGCGATGATATTCAAGGTAGGTCACATTGCCCCAGACACGAGAGATCACCTCCACATCGGAGAGATTGGCTGCCACAAGCAGCGCCACCGTGGCGTATCGTGTTTTGCGGTTGAAGCCGGCCTCGCTCAGACCGTAGGCGGTCAAGCTGGGGGCGATGAAATCCATCATGGTCAAGGCTAACATCTCACCACCGACCCCCGAGGGATGACGGCCTGTGACCGGCTCCAAGGGTCACGGCGCCAGCAGGGTTAGTGCCTGGGGAATGGCTTCAAAAACGACAGGCAATTGGCCGGCGAGCACGCCGTCCAGCTCGAAGTAGATGGTTGAGTCGGGCCTGGCCGGATAACAACTCAGGCTGGAACTCTCCACCAGCACAACATCCTTCAGCCTCGCGTGCTGTCTCAGCAGCACGGCCACGGCATAAGTCAGAAATCGGCTGCGCGCCGAGCTTTGGAAAAGGCAGCCGGTCAAGGTGGGCTGGAAAAAG
>JAJYNF010000260.1 GCA_021786455.1 Acidobacteriota bacterium | reverse complement strand
GGGGGCGTTCCCGTGGTAGCCGGCGTGGGTGGCAACAGCACCAAGAAGGTTTGCGCGCTGGCCCAGGAAGTGGAATCTCTGGGGGTGCAAGCCATCCTTTCCGTCGCGCCTTATTACAACAAGCCGACGCAGGAGGGACTTTATCAGCACTATAAGGCGATCGCCGATTCGACCGATCTGCCGGTGATTCTTTACAACGTTCCCGGCCGCACGGCCTCCAACCTCGAACCGACCACGGTCGCGCGTCTGGCGAAGACCAACAACATTATCGGTGTCAAAGAGGCGTCCGGCAGCATCACGCAGCAGATGGAGGTTTTGAGGGCCGTGCCCCCTCATTTTCGAGTCTTTTCAGGCGACGACGCTTTTACATTCCCGCTGATGGCTATGGGCGGCGTGGGAGTGATTTCAGTGGTGTCCAACGAAGTTCCCAGGCTGATGACCCGCCTTGCGCACTTGGCGCTCGATGGCCAGTGGGAGGAAGCGCGCAAGCTGCACTTTCAACTGTTGCCGCTGATGCAGGCGAATTTCATCGAGACCAGTCCTATCCCGGTTAAAGCGGCGCTCGCCATGATGGGCATGATTCAAGAGGTTTATCGGCTTCCGCTGGTCGGCATGAAGGCGGAAAATCGCGCCAAGCTCGAAAAAGCGCTAGCCGCGCAGGGGTTAATCCAACCACAGAAAGTCTAACCGATTGTTGAAGAATGATGGTGGGCGTTAGCCCGAGCGTCGGATCGCGCCTTCGTCTATGCCGGAACGGGCGCAAGCAGTTCCGGCATTTAACTTTTCCGCGCTCGCTGCCTTGGACGCGCGCCGCAGAGAACATAACGGCAGACCCTGGTGGTGCGAGGGCAATTAAACGGTCTAATCTAGCTGGAGATCAAGCCCGCCGCGGTGGTCATCGGCCCGTCCACCGACAAAAGCCGGGCGGCATTCCAGCGACAGGCGTACCCACTGCAAATGCGGCCGGACGAGATTCGCATTGCCGGTTGCTAGTCGGGTTGGCTTGACAAAGTGAGCCACGTCCATTAACTTGTGGGCGACTGGATAGGGCTACCCATCCAGCGGGAGAGCTCCCAGTACGAGCAAGGGCAATATGGTCAGAACGGAAAGCGAACTGCGTCAGGAGATCGTCGAGATCGGCCGGTGGATTCATCGCCTCGGCTTCGTTGCCGCATACGACGGCAACATCTCAGCGCGTTTGGACAATTATCGCATTCTCTCGACCCCCACGACCATCAGCAAGGGCATGATGGCGCCCGACGATCTGGTGGTGGTGGATTACGAGGGCAAAAAGATTTCCGGGCGGCGCAACGTGACGAGCGAAATTGCGATGCACTTATTGGTTTATCGCCGCCGGTCGGACGTCCAGGCCGTCGTCCACGCGCATCCGCCCACAGCGACGGGCTACGCGGCGGCGGGATTGTCGCTCAACAAGGCGCTGGTTTCCGAAGTGGTGCTGTCGCTCGGGTGCATTCCGCTGGCTGGCTACGGAACGCCGGGCACGCCGGAGCTGACGGAGGCTCTCGCGCCGCTGGTGAACTCCTACGACGCCCTCCTGATGGCCAATCACGGCGTGGTCACCTACGGCGGCGATTTGATGCAGGCGTATTTCCGCATGGAGACGGTGGAGCACTTTGCGAAAATTTCCCTGGTCACGGAACTTTTAGGCCGTCAGGTCTTGCTCTCGGAGACCGACGTGGATAAACTGCTGGCGGCGCGGCAGAAGTACTTCGGCTCCGGCGCGCGCTCGATTGAGCGTTCCGCCAGTTGCCCGATTTCGGACGGCGTTCGAGCGGAGCCCGAGAAGATTCACGTCAGCGCGGAGGAGCTCGCGGAGTTGGTTTCAGAAGCGGTGCGGAAAATCGGGGGAAAAACCAGGTGCTAGGTGTCAGGCGCCAAGTGCCAGCGGGTAGCCACGGCACG
Source organism: Acidobacteriota bacterium (assembly GCA_021786455.1). Classification (GTDB taxonomy): domain Bacteria; phylum Acidobacteriota; class Terriglobia; order UBA7540; family UBA7540; genus JAKCCV01. Next base: position 13,064 of record JAJYNF010000260.1, on the reverse strand, counting down.
ATTCGTGTGCCGCGGGTTCTTCAAAGAATAAAAGCCCACGACATAAAGGACATGCCGTGGCTACTAGCTATGCCAGCCCGAAGGCCGGTGCGACGATAGATTTCTAGCGTTGGATTTTAATGGAGGCGCGGAATGGGTGAAGCGTTAGGCATGATCGAAACACGCGGCCTGGTGGCGATGATTGAGGCGTCGGATGCGATGGTCAAAGCCGCCAAGGTGACGCTGGTCGGATGGGAAAAGATCGGCTCGGGATACGTCACGGCGCTGGTGCGGGGGGACGTGGCCGCGGTCAAAGCGGCGACAGACGCCGGCGCCGCGGCGGCTCGGCGGGTGGGCGAGCTCGTCGCCGTGCACGTCATCCCGCGCCCGCATCCGAGCCTCGAAGGCACGCTGCCGATCGGCAAGGCGGAAACGAAGTAGCGCCGGGCTTCAGCCCAGCACATGCCGCCCTAAAGGGCGGCGCTACGGTCAACTTTACATGCTGCTCGCAAAAGTTGTCGGAACGGTCGTCGCCACGCGGAAGGATCCGCGCCTGGAGGGGAAGAAGCTGCTGATCGTTCAGCCGCTCGCGCCCGAAGACGTCGAATCCGGTCGCGCCGGCCAGCCCGCAAAAGCCAACTACCTGGTGGCCGTGGATACGGTGGACGCCGGATACCGCGAGACCGTTATCATCGTCCAAGGCAGCTCCGCCCGCATGGCGAGCGGCTGCAAGGATACGCCCGTGGACACGGCCATCGTCGGCATTGTGGATACCGTGAAGCTCGATGCGAGGTGAGCAGAGAATCGGGTAGCCACGGCACCGGTCTTGTGCCGTGGGCTCTTCAAAGAATAAGAAAAGCCCACGGCATAAAGGACATGCCGTGGCTACCAACTGTCCGCTCCTGACTTCTATGTTTCTGGCAAAGGTTGTCGGCAACGTGGTGGCGACGATCAAGGACCCGGCGTTGGCGGGAAAGAAAATCCTGATCGTCCAGCCCGTGAACAAAACCGGCGCAGCACGAGGCGAAAAGCTGCTGGCGCTCGATAGCGTCGGCGCGGGCGCCGGTGAAACCGTCTATTGTTGCCGTGGCCGCGAAGCGAGCTTTCCCTGGCTGCCCGACGAAGTGCCCACCGAAACCAGCATCGTGGCGATTGTGGACCGGGTCAATATCGGGAAGCCCTGAGCTGGAAAACAGCCGCCCACGCAGCGGGCTTGTAGGGCCGAATTGAAATGCTCATCGGTCGAGTGATAGGCGACGTTGTGGCGACGCAGAAGGCGCCGAGCCATGAGGGGCGAAAAATCCTGGTGGTGCAGCCGCTCAATTTGGACGGCACGGAGCGGGGCGAGGCGCTACTGGCGCTCGACGCCGCGGACGCGGGCGTGGGCGACCGGGTGCTGGTGGTGACCGAAGGCTGGAGCGCCATGACCGCCGTCGAGCGGCCGCAATCGCCCATTGATATGGCCGTCCTTGGAGTCATTGATTCGGTGAACTTGACGGAGTGAGCGGATGGGTAGCCGCCGTCAATCCGTCACCGTGATGGGTTCTTGCGGCGATTAAAAGCCCACGGCACGCCGGTACCGTGGCTACCTTCTGCACCACAGAGAGCGCAGAGAACACGGATCCCGACGGTGAGGACACTGCGGAAACGGCGATGAGGACATCGCCGCTACAGCCAGAGCCACGATGCGCCACGCAGAGCTATCGCTCTGCGCCAGCCAGCGGTTCGCCCTTCACGCGCACCGAAGAGCCGCGGACCGCCAAAACAGCGGACCGCGCTACTTGCTAAAATTCCTCAAGCTCGTCGCGCAAGGGCTCGGCGGCGGGTTGGGGCTGGTCGCCGCGCAGGACGCGGGCGAGCGCCCATTTCAGCTCATCCGACAAATCAATAATCTGCATTCCCTCGGCGACCAGGACCTTGCAGGCGAGCACGGGGCGGGCGGCGGCGTCAGGCTGGCCTTCCAGCTTGTAAGTGACGCGGCAAAGCTGGCACTCCTGATTCCAGCAGAAGCGGCCGTAAGGGATGGTCTCCGGGCTGACGAATTGGAATGCTCGCAGACAGGTGTTGTTCTCCGGGACCTGAAATTTCCTCCCCCGAATTTCGATTTCAACAAGCCTCTCAAAGTTCCGATAAAGAGCGTCGGTCATGGGAGATTCAGAGGGGAGGCGACATCTTCAGCTCTTGATGCCTTCACCTTCGACTATCGTAAGGTAGCGATCCACGGGAAGATTCGTAAAGCGATCCACGCGAGTGCTTGGGCGTGGCCACTTGACTTCAATCCAATCAAACTTCGTCCGAGGGCCGATTCCCAGCACCAGCCTCGGGTCGTGGGCGGAAAGATAACCCCCGCCGGAAACCTTGTAAACGTACCGCTGGAGGTCTCCGGCCTTCCAAGTGACCGTCGCGCCGATGGCCTCCGGATTGGCCACCTTCCCCTTGAGATGAACGCCCAGCCAGTGGTTCAGCTTGCCGACATTGTTTCGCAGCAGCATGGCCGCACCTTGGTTGGGAATGAGCAAGACATCCAGACCGCCATCGTTATTATAGTCGCCGATGGCCAAGCCGCGGCCGGGGAAATCTTCCTGGAAAACGGGTCCGCTTTGGGCGCTCACGTCCACGTAGCAATGGCGATAATCCCCGTTTCCCAGATTGCGAAAAAGGAGCGGAGGCTCCTTGAAATGCACCTCGCTGTACCGCTGAGACACCTTATTGTCGGGATGACCGGCAGTAATAAAGATATCAACGTTTCCATCGTTATCATAGTCAAGGAACTTAACTCCCCAGCCGCTCATAAAGCGTACGGTCATCGCAATGCCGTTGGACATGGATTCGTCATTGAAGGTTTCATCGTGGTTGTTGTGATAGAGCGAGAACATTTCCTCGTCCACGTCAGTCAGGAACAAGTCCATCCAGCCATCCTGGTCGTAATCGGCGGAGTCCACGCCCATGCCCGACCGAGCCCGGCCGTCCGCGCTGTAGCCCACTCCAGACTGGAGTCCGATCTCTTCAAAATTTCCGTTTCCACGATTCAGGAACAGGAAATTCGCTACCGTGTCGTTCGAGACGAAAAGGTCCATAAGGCCGTCGTTGTTGATGTCCGTAGCCACCACGCCCCAGGAGATCCCTTTGGCGCTCGCAATCCCTGACTCCTGGCTGACGTCTGTAAACGTACCGTCGCCGTTATTGTGGAACAGCCAGCTCGGCATGGGGTTATAAACACTGGGAATACAGTAATATCGCTCGCCGGTCTGGGGATTGCCGCAAAATTTATTGAGCGATTTCGAAAATTGGACGGACTGACAGACGAAGAGGTCCAGATGTCCGTCATTGTCATAATCGAACCATAAGGCGCTGGCGGCTAAGCCGGTGACGCCAACGCCAGCCTTCTCGGTAACGTCGGTAAACGTTCCGTTGCCGTTGTTGTGGAAGAGGTGGCAGCGGCCGTATTGCGTCAGGTAAAGGTCTGGCCAGCCGTCCCCGTCGTAATCCCCTACTGCCACTCCCATGCCATAGCCGTCGCCTGCCAAGCCTGCTCTTTCCGTCACGTCGGTGAATGTGCCATCACGGTTGTTGTGGTAAAGCGCATTGCGCAGCGGAGGATTCGGGTTATAAAAGTCACATTTCCCGCTATTCACCAGGTAAATATCCATCCATCCGTCGTTGTCGTAATCTATGAAGCCGCCGCCGCCGCCGAGGGTTTCCGGCAGATAGTACTCATGCGAGCGCCCGCTTTCGTGGATGAAGTTAATCCGGCTGCTCGAACTTGGAATGATTTGGAAAACAGGAAGCCCGTCCGGTGGTTGCGGAACCGGTGAGCCCGAAAGATGCAAAATCCTTCCAGACAGGCCGTAGCCGGCGAGTCCGGCAAGCGAAATGGTTTTCAAGAATTGGCGGCGTGACCTGGAGCGGACCCTCCTTGGTTTGTTATCCGGCATTCTTATACTCCCTTGAGTCCATCGGATTTATAGCTGAAGGCTAATGAAGTATCATCCGCTACGATGTTTTCTCGCGAGCCTTATTGGGATTGACCTGGCGATTCACCCTCGTGAGGTGCCAGCTCACCGCGCGAATTCGACATCCTGTAGGATTGACCTGCGCTGCCTTGCAATCGGCGCACTCGCTGTAACGCGGCATTCAATCGCACGAACGCGGCGCGCTGGCGGGCTGCGGCGTTGGGTCGGTGGTCGCGCGCCAAGGCTTGAGCCAGGCTGTAACGGACCTCTGGGCTGAAGGGTCCAAGCTGCCGCGCGGTTTCAAGTTGCTTGACCGCCTGTTGCACCTGCCCCGCCGCCAGCAGCGCCCGTCCTAACAGGTAGTGGGCCACGAAGGAGTCGGGCGCGAGTTGCGCCGCCTTCTCAGAAAGAGGCAAGGCATCCTTATCCTGGTTTAAGTGCAAATCCACCAGAGCGAGTTCCATATAAGCTATCGCGCTCTCAGGGTTTACCTCAATCTCATCCTGGAATTGCGCCTGGGCATCGTGATAACGCGCCAAGTTCGCCAACATCGAACCGTAAGCGTAGTGAACAAATGGGGTTTTCGGATAATTCTTCACAAGCTTCTCAAAGGCGTTCTCCGCTTGATCGTAATCTGCCAGGGCGACAAGCTCCCCCACGCCGCCGGCCTGGTTGATGACCGCGTCCTTGGTGGGATTCACCTGATTGGGCAGCAAAGGGATTCGCAGCAGTGCCATGCCGAGAGCAAACCGAACCACTTCGGAGAGAACGCCATTCGCAACCAAGGAGTTCAGGATCGCCTGCGCGCCCTCAAAATCACCCCGCATATTCTCGATCAGCGCTCGGTGGTAATTCACGGCATTGGCAAGCTCGATGTTTCCACCCAAACCCTTGGCCACAGCGGTTCGCAGATGGAAGACGGAGTTTTTGTAGTCGTGAGTCTCAAACTCACACAAGCCGAGCAACGCCCAGCCCGGTCCATAATTTGGGTCTAACTCTACCAGATTGCGCAGCGCATCCACTCCAAGGGCATATTGGTTGGTGTCGTAATAGAGCGTCCCCAGATACCACCATCCCTCGTCCCAGCGGGGATTCAATTTCAGTGCCTGCCGATAGAGCGCGATGGCCCTATCGAGCTCGTTCGCCAGGCGGGCCTTGGAAGCTTGCTGGGCAACCCGCTGAAATTGTGTCGAGCCGACGGTTACCGCAGACGGTCCGTTCGGCGATTTGGCTCCGAAAGCTGATGATATCGCTCCGGCAACCAGCAGCACTCCTAATATCAAAACCAGCGCGGTTGGGCGCGGCTGCCTTTTAGGAGCCAAATGTGCTCCGCCTCGGCCTCGCGCGCCGCCCCCATATACAATTTTACCGATGACCTTCATGGCGGGATTCGGATGAGGAGTGGGCTTGAAGCCGCTCAAACTCTTCCATCTCCTTTACCGCAAGCTGCTTCTTACCAAGCCGACGATAAATAACAGCGAGAAGATAATGGGGGCGCGGCCTCGACGGCTGGAGCCGCGCCGCAAGGGTCAACTCAGTAATGGCTCGCTTCTCCTCGCCCTGATGGTTCAAGACTTCGCCCAGCCCCAGGTGCGCCTGGTAAGCTCTCGGCCCGATACGGGCGGCTGTCGCAAAACTCTGCCCCGCTTCTCTCCATTTGTCCTGATAGGTGTAGATGCGGCCCAGGTTCACGAAGATGGTCGGGTCATTGGGCTCCATTTTGGCCAGGCGTGTCAGAGCTCGAAGGGCCTGATCCCAATCGGATTGCGCATAATAGACCTTGGCCAGGCCGCGCAGCGCCGCCGTGGACGGACCGTGTTCCTGAAGCAGAGCTTGGTAAATCTCAATCGCCTTGGCCTGATCTCCCACCGCCGAGTAGTTTTGCGCCGCCAGCATCATCGCCGGCGCCGAGGTCGGATAGCGGGTGGTCAGACGCTGAAGAAGCTCGAGAGAAAGCAGATGCAGAATATCCCCAGTCACAAACGCTGCTCGAGGGTCAGCCGGTAGGTTACGCGGCTGGCTTTCTAATGCGACGGCCGCTGCCAGGCCATCTCCCCGCAGGAAGGCCGTTCGGAAATCCGCGAACTCGCCGGGATTGCCGAAGTCCGCAGTAATCAAATTACCCGCCGTCATCTGCGTGGTCAGCAGAAATGTAACCGATAGCGCCACGCTGGAGGAGCGCTCAAACGTGAAGGAGACATCAGGCGGCGCGTCCGGCATAGCTTTCTCGGCCGCGATTCGCTGGCTCCAGTGGCTCCAGGCGGGACCGCCAGGGAAGCGCGATTCCGCTTCGCCCAACCAATGGTCGGCCACAATAGGATGCCTCAAAAAATACGCCGTTGCGATCAAATCTTCCCATTCATGGGGGGATTCCAGCTTGAGGGGCTGAACGGATGACAGGAGAGCGGTAGCCTGCCGACTTTTCGATTGCGCGGCCAGCGCCAAGGCCAGTCGGAGCCTGGCCCAATCCGTGTCTGGAAGCAGGTTGAGGCAGCGGCGAAATGCTCTTTCCGCATCCTGAAACTTCCCTTCGGCCAGTTCCGCGCTTCCCAGCCCGAAAAGGAGGTCGGGAGCGCCAGGCTCAAGCCCAAGCGCCTTCCGGTAATCCCCCGTGGCGGCTGCCGGAAGGTCTTGGCCCAGGTTGCGCTCGGCGCGCAGCCGATACGCAAATACGCTCGGTTGCTTCGCTACGACTCGTGCATATTCCCGTTTGGTCAGGCTCAGCGCATCCTCACCCGCCAGGTAGTAGGCGCCCGCTCGGTGAGAATCAAGCGAAAGCGAGTGGATCGCCGCCTGAAATGAGTAGCCCGGATGATTCAGTTTGGCGGCCGCTTGCGCTGCTAAAAACCAGGCATTGGCGTCCTTGGGATTCAGCGCATTGGCGCGCCGGAGGTCTTCCATGGCCAGGCGGTTTTGATGAAGCGCCAAGTGGCAGTAGCCACTGTAATACCACGGCGCAAACAGGTTCTTGTTGATGGAGCGGGCGCGTTCGAGCGCGGGAAGGGCCGCTGAACAATCACCCAACATCGCCCGGATCGCTCCAAGGTTGCTCCACAACCTGGCCGAACGGGGTCGGGCTTTAAGCAGTGATTCATATTGCTTTTCCGCAGCTCGATATTTCCGGGCCTGCTGGAGGCCTGACGAATTGGCTTTTAAGCCATGAGCCTCTTGCCCAATCGCTGTAGTCCCCCAGGCCCAGGACGGCAACCATGCCAACCCCGCGGCAAGCACAATAGCCACCCCTCTCCTTTCGACCGCGAACCACAGCAAGCGTGCCCTCGGGCTTCCACCGCTTCGCTTCGTCAACAAAACGCTCATTGGTCTGGTGGATGCGGGGTTGCGTTGCTGTCCTTGCTCGCCTCTCTCATAACTGCCTTCCCTTCCGCCACGATTCGGGCGTGCTGGGCCTGCTTGAGCGCGGCCACGATGGCCTTCTCCCGCATGCCTTCTCGTGTCTTATGCATGCGGAAATAGACTTCCGCCAGAAGCACGTGAGCATCCGTGTAGCCGGGAAGCTTTTGCAGGATGGCGCGCAGGATGGACTCCGCTTTGGCGTAATCTTGGTGCCGCATGGCCAGCACCGCGTATTCGTAAGCGACAGAGGCATCCCCGGGACGCAACTGGTTCGCCTTATTGAGATACTTGAGCGCTTCGGCATCGTCACCGTTAAGGCGATCCGTGCGGCCCAGCAGATAATTGGCCTCAAAGTTGTTAGGGTCTCGAGCCAGTTGCTCTTTGAGCGCGGCCTTCGCTTTGCCCAGTTTTCCCACGCCATCGTCGGCCAGAGCCAGATCCGCGTAGATGCCCGGCAGATTCGGATTCAAGCTTACGGCCTTTTGAAATACGGCAAGAGACTGCCGGTAGGCTTTTACGCCGAGGAACGCTTCCCCCAACACCATGTAGGCGTCCGGAGACTTGCTGTGCGCAACCGAATAATAAATCAGCGGGATGGCGCGATGATACATCCCGAGGCGAAGATAAGAGGATCCCAAAAGAAACGCCGCCGAAGGATCTTGGGGCACGGCTTGGTGAACCAACCCCGCCTCATAGGCGGCCAGAGCAAAATCTCCCATCTGGAAATGGGCATACGCCAACAGTTCGAGCGCCTTGGGATCGCGCGGGTTGGACATTAGGGAGCGCGCAAACTCTTGTTCCGCCTTCTTGGAATGACCGGTCTTAAGATAGGCAAGCCCCAGGTTGAGGTGAACCGTTGCGTTATCAGGGTCAAGGGAGAGCGCTTGCACGTAACTCTGAATAGCCTTCGGAAACTTCCCTAACTGCGCGTAGGCAATGCCGAGATTGGACAGCGCCTCAAAGGTGGGCGGGTGCAAAGCGAGGCATTTGTTGTATTCAATAATCGCCAGCCGCGGCTGCTTTTGAGCAAGCGCCTCGCTAGCCACGACGCACTCCGATGGCTGCTTGGGGCCGGCTCCAAACGCTCCTGTGGCCGTCAGCAAGAGTAGCCCCGGGATTACTGCCCTTCGGTTGCCCTTCATGGGTTCATTTTACACGAAAATATATCTTGCCCACCGAGGCCCATTGGAGCAGTCGAAAAGTCTGGGTCCATTCGTGACGCCTAAAAAAAAGGGGCGAGTTCCCCCCGCTCGCCCCCTGAACCTCCGTTCGACTCGTAGCAACCCGGGGTGCTACGGCCCCTAGAAGAAGAGCTTGATGGCAAACTCCATCTCTCGGTGGCCGTGCTTGTCAAGGATGTATCCGAACGTGTTGGGGTTCGTCAGAATAGCGTGCCCCTGGCTCAAGCTCGTTGCACCAGGCGGTAGTTGCCAGACGAAATTGGCTCCGGTCTGAGGATTGTCGAGCTGAGCGCGGTTGAAGACATCGAACGCCGCCCAGCGAAATTCCAGCCGGCGATCCTCGCCCAGCGAAAAGCTCTTGAATAACGTCATATCCCAGTTATTCGAGCCTGGGCCAAGGAACTGAGGCTGGACGTACGTCCCTGGCTGGTTGATGTTGGGCAGGGAGGCAGATCCCGGGTTGAACCAATCTGAATTCACGCCGTGGAAATTGGCCCCATACTGCGGGTTGAAGGTAAGCAACGGCGCCATCGCGCGGTCGGGCGTGCCGTACCATGTTTCGTTGCTTCCCGTAAAGTTGCCGCTCCCGCACAATGGGTTGCTTGACGGCGCGCACGAGATGCTGCCAATTCCGACCCGCTGGGGCGCCCCGCTCTGGAAGTTGGCGATGCCGGAGAGCTGCCAGTTGTCCAGCGCGCCTCCGGCGAAGCGGTTCCCCCGGAAGTATTTCCTCCCCAAACTAGGTAGCTGGTAAATATACGAAATGCTCAGGTTTTGCGGCCGGTCGTAGCCCAGCAACCCGTAATCCAGCCGCGAGTTAAACGGGTCAATGCTGTTGTTATACGCCGTCGCGTAGCCCAGCGTCTTGGACCACGTGTAGGAGGGGTAAGCAGCGTGAGGCCACGGGAGACGTTCCGGCGCGCCGTTACCTGCAAGGAGTTGTAATTAGCCGTCTGCGTGTGCTGGACAAAACTGACATCGCCGAACGGCTGGTAGTGTCGCAAAGGCTGCGCATTCGTAGTGGCCAGTGTCTCAGTTCCCGGTGCCCACATCGCGCCTAACGGCACCGCGTTAATGTTCATCTCATTGGTTAAGTGCGCACTCTCGTTGGCCACATATGCGATATCGAGCACCGTCTTGAAGCCGATGTCCTGGTCAACCGTGAAACTCCACTCGTAGGTTTGTGGGTCTTGGCTGTCAAACATGTTGTCGGCCGTTAGGCCAAGATTGCCGAGCGCGCCGTAAGGATTGATTGTGCCCACTTGATTGAGGCCAACGAATCCTCCCCCACTTGGCCCCGAGGAGGTGGACGAGAACACGAACGGAACGTTGTCCACGCCAAAGAAAGCAATGTTTCCTTGGTCCCGGGTCACGTAGATTCCGGCGCCGCCTCGCAACACGGTCCGCCCGTTCCCAAACACGTCATAGGCAAAACCTATCCGTGGTTGAATGAAGATCCCAGGGTTGGGGAAGACGCCGTTGGGCAAACCCGTCACAATCTGATTGCGGAAAGCTGGGGGAATATACGGCGAATTTGCCATCCCTTTGCCGCCGGAGGCGGTAATAATCCCGTCCAGCACGCTGGAATTGTTAGCCGCCGTCCACAAGCGAGGATCAAAAGTACTCACATTGCCGCGAGCCTCCGACCAGGGCGGCATATAGGCGAAGCGAGCTCCGTAATTCAGGGTGAGGCGGCGCGCAGCTTTCCAGGAATCCTGCGCGTACCACTCAAAGTTCCAAAATCGCCACAGGCCAACCGGGTCTGCCGTCGCCTGGCCCCACTGGGCAAAGTTCTCGGTCAAAAGGTCGCCGAACTCGTTCCCCGTGGTGAACTCATCCCAGGGAGCCGTGACGATTCCGCCTTCCGGGATGCCCGCGAACCCGTCCCCATTCTGGTCGTTGCGGGTTCGGTCAATGGTCGTTCCGAATTGGAACGTGTGCGTTCCCGCAACCTTGGTCACGTTGTCCCGCAACTCAAAGAGCGTCTTGTTGGCGAAAACCCCGCTGTAGATGTCGCCTTCGCCCCATCGTCCGGCCGCAGGCTCACCGCTGGTCGCCGACTATACATAGTTGTCGGTTATCTGGGGTAAGGCGTTCGTCCGGGAAACCGCGTTCGATCCGTATCCTGCCAGCCAATTGTAGCCCGAGAAATTGAATCCTAGAGCGCTGCTGCTCAGCTTGGACGGATTGGCATAGTGATTCGGAAGCCACAGACCGCTCGTCGAAAATTCAACTTCATTGGTCAAGGTGGGGTTGATGACCGTCACCGCGTTTAGGGTCGCGGAAGAACCGCTGTCGATCCCCAGGGTCGGACTTGGTTCAGGAATGTTGGACGTCCAGCCACTGTTCTCGCCCGACCACAACCCATAGGGATAATAATGGTGCTCCTGGTTATGGGCCAGGCGCAAGAAGGTGCGCGTATTCTGGGTGAGGTTGTAATCAATGCGGATGGTCTCTTCACTGCGGTTTTCCGGGTAAATCGGTCGCCCGGCAAAATTGTAATTGCCGTTGGGGTCAACGAAATTCGGCACCTCCGGGAAATTACCCTTCAGAAGCGCTAGCCCGTTTGTGGTCATCAAGCTTTGCGGAATGATGTTTCCCGGCAGCGCGGGTTCACCGCCCCAGGCGCCGGTTGTAGGGTTCTTCAAAATGCAAGGTTGATTTAGATACCGCCCGCCGGTTATCTGCCCGCTGGAATTCGTCGTGCAGAACTTCGGGTTAAGAAGCTGGCTGAAGTTTCCTGCCTCCTGCTCGGCCGTGGGCACCACCGCAAGCTCTGTGCCAGGATCAGCCAATTGCCGCTGCCATTCAACCCCGGCAAAAAAGAACATCTTATCATTGTGTTTGTTGAAGTCGGTGCCGGGGATGCGAACTGGCCCGCCAATGTTGAAACCGGGGTAATTGAATTTGCTGGCCGGCTTGGGTAACCCCGCTTGGTTGTTCGACCAGTCGTTGGCGTTGAAGACCGAGTTGCGAACGTACCAATAACCTTCACCATGAATCTTGCTTCCGCCCGATTTCGAAACCGCCTCAATAATCAAGCCGCTTTGGCCTTGGCTCGCTTGAAAGCTGGACTGCTTGACGGAAAATTCCTTGATCATGTCCATGTTAGGCTCGATGATGAACCCGCCGTTCGAGCCGGGGTCAATGATGTCCGCGTTATCCAAGCGCAGCATGTTCTGGTCGTTGCGCAGGCCGTTGACATTGAATGATCCGACGCCCTGATCAAAGCTCGATCCCGTGGTCGGCGTAAAGCCGCCAGGAACTCCCGGAATTCCCGTCCCGCTAACCACGCCAGGCAGCAAGGTGAGCAACTCCATCGCGTTGCGGCCGATGGTGGAGAGGTTCTGGATTTCTGATTCGCCGATGGTGCGCGTTTCGGATCCGGTCGCGGTGGGGATTAAATTAACCGCCGAGGCCTTGACCTGCACGGTTTGCACCATCGCGCCGACGACCAGCGTGGCATCCTCCGACAGAACCGCGCCCGGCGTCACCACGATTCCGGTTCGGACATAGGTCTTGAAGCCCTTGCTGGCCGCCGATAAGGTGTAGGTTGCAGGGGCCACGTAACTGAAATTGTAAAATCCGCTTGCGTCAGTGCTGGTTTTCAGCGCCGTTCCGGTCGCCACGTTTCGAAGCGTCACGGTCGCTCCCGGAATTACGGCCCCCGAGGGGTCACGCACCGTCCCGGAAACCCGACCGCTAGCCGCTCCAAACGCCGGCCACGCGAGCATCATCGCCGACAGACTCATCAACGCCAAGCATGACCAGCGCGAATGGCGAAGGCACACCTTTCCCTTTTCTAACATCACGCTTTCCCTCCCACACAATGTAAGCGTTGCATTTGGCTTGCCCTGTGACCTGAAGCCCGACGCAAGAATCAGACTAACTTATAGCCAATTTCCAGTTAGACACCACCAATAGAATCACTGGACAAATGGTTTGTCAAGGCTAAAATAGCTACTGGATTGTAAAATCTTTTCTAATCTATTCTGATTACCATGGGGGTAGGTGGAACGCATGGATTCTGCGGCTACTGAAGACGTTAAGTCATTTTGTTTTAATATGATACTAGCTATCTAGAGATTTGAACCGCCGATTGCTCTCTCGGCCAGTCTTCCTGAGACCATTCAAGATTCCTTGACAAAGATTGCCAGCCGGCGAAGTTTTTCGTGACGCCGTTCGAGCAATTCGCCGATTGGCAGCGCTTCCAACGCTTCGAGCGACTTCCTGACGTCCGACCGCAGCAAGGCCCCTGCGCGTTCCGGGTCCAAGTGGGCGCCGCCCGCAGGTTCAGCGATAATTTCGTCCACGATGCCGAATCCTCGCAGGTCCGTGGCCGTCAGTTTCAGGATGCGCGCCGCTTCCTCCTTGTGAACCCAATCCCTCCATAATATAGAAGAGCAGCTTTCCGGCGAGATGACCGAGTAGATGGCGTTTTCCAGCATCAATACGCTATCGCCCACGGCGATGGCCAGCGCTCCGCCGCTTCCACCCTCCCCGTGGATGACGACGACGATGGGCACCCGAAGTTGGGGAATTTGCTTTAGGTTGTACGCGATGGCTTCGGCTTGGCCGCGCTCCTCGGCGCCGATGC
>JAJYNF010000182.1 GCA_021786455.1 Acidobacteriota bacterium | reverse complement strand
CGCCGGGAGCCAAAAGATCACCCGGGAGGAATTGAAAGTCATCCCGACACCTCCGGGGAGTCCAACCCACCAACCGATTCCACATCACGAGATTGTCGGGGCGCTGGTTGAAACCCTGAGCTTCCGCCAAATTTCAGTGGTGCGGGAAGAATACGCGGTTTCGAATGATGGCATGAAAATGTTCGGCATCCTCGACCTCGAAACCACTTTTGACGGCTGCCGTTTCGCCATTGGCATCCGCAACTCCAACGACAAATCCATGCGTCTGGCGCTCACCGTCGGGTACCGCGTGTTCGTCTGCGACAATATGGCATTCGCCGGCGACTTCACTCCCGTGCTGGCGAAACACACGAAGCGCCTGAGCCTCGTGGACATTCTTGCGGTAGGGGTGGACCGCATGCAACGGAACTTCGAGCCGATGCGAAACCAGGTTGAAGCCTGGAAAGGGACGCGTCTCGCGGACGAATCCGCGAAGCTTGTCATCTATAAGGCGTTCATCGAAAGCGAGTTGGACGTCCCAAAGCATCTCGCCCGTAGGGTCCACGACCTTTACTTCAATCCGGCGGTTGAGGAATTCACTCCGCGAACGACTTGGAGTCTTTCCAATGCGTTCACGAGCGCATTCAAGGAACTCGATCCCATTCCTCAGTTCAAGGCGACAGCGAAGCTTGCGTCGTTTCTCGAAGCTTCGGCCGTTGGTTTGAACTGATTGCCTATCCATGGCCAGTGGGAGCAACTGGTCCCACATAGTCGGGAGGTAGTCGGGTTGACTGCCTCCCGCAGACCGGCACCTTTCAACCGCCAGCTCACACCCGGATGAATGCAAGCCAAGCCATCAATGTGAGAAAGGAAAAGACCATTTATGAGTCAAAGTGTGAACAAGGTCATCTTAATCGGGTTTCTCGGAGACGCGCCGGAAACTCGTTTTACCCAGCAAGGGAAACCCGTGACTAAATTCAGCGTCGCGGTCAATGAGAACTGGAAGGACGCGCAAGGCACAAAGCAGGAGCGTGTCGAATGGTTTCGAATTGTCTGTTTCGGGCGCCTTGCGGAAGTTTCGGGCGAGTATCTTCAACGTGGTAGGCACGTTTACCTCGAAGGCCGGTTGCAAACTCGAAAATGGGAAGATCGTCAGGGCGAAAAGCGAACGACCGTCGAGGTCGTGGCGAGCCAGATGCGGATTTTGGATCGATGGCCCAATAACGGAAACGGCGCAAAGGAGGCTGGCTCACCGAACGTCACAGAGCCTGCCGACGAGAACGATAATCCATTCAACGAGGGAAGTCAGCAGGACAGGGAAGATCAAATTCCGTTTTGATCCTGGAACACCTCATTTTGCCTCCTTGCCCAGCGTCTAGCCTCTGCTTACTGCCAGGCTGCCAAGAAAGTTCAGATAGAGTCCTACACCGCTCTCTGAGAAAACTGTTGTAATTGTGATTAGGATGATTATAATTACGGGCTGGATGGCGGCATGGAATTCAGGTTCACTGTCGGTGGCCTACCGAAGCGCATCACGACTGACGCCGTGTATCGAAAGCTTCGAAACTTCCAGCCGGGTCCTGTTCGCACTCACGGGGTGAAGATTCGAGGCGTGACTTACCCTGTAAAAGAAGCTCTTGCCGAGGTTACTGGCCTCGATCCCTTAGATTTCAATACGTATCAAGCTCGAAGCGTCTTCAAAGGGCTAGGCTTCCAGGTTGTGCGGTTGCCGAAGAGAGCGAGGAGGCATTGAGAGCCGTGGGGCGATTACGGTCTGACGTAATGGTCGGTAGGGCCTGTGCCTTTCTGATGGCTGCGGCGCAAGACCGGAAGCCCGTCGGAGGCTGGACCCACAACTTTTACCGTTACCCAGCGAGATTTTCGCCCCGCTTTGCAAGGGCTGTCATCCTTGCGTTTAGCAATCCTGGCGACACTGTATTTGACCCTTTCATGGGCGGCGGAACAACCCTGGTTGAAGCCGCAGTCACTGGTCGCAGGAGCGCCGGAACGGATATTAACCCGTTGGCTTTTTTTGTGGCACGCGTAAAGACTACTCCCTTATCCGAAAGCGAAATAACGGAGATTGAGCAGTGGGGTCGGGCCTTGGCATCCGACCTGAAATTGCGGAATAGTGTGACGCGGCCAATAGGAAGTACTTGGCAAGGATACGATAGGAATATCAGTGACAGAAAGACTTGGCCTATCCGGAAGACGCTCGAGTTGGCCGTGATGCACGTGCGACGTCTCGGGAATTGGAGGATGCAACAATTTGCTCGCTGCATCCTGCTGCGCAGCGGTCAGTGGGCATTGGATTGCCGGTCTACAATTCCGTCCGCCACGCAGTTCCGCTGGCGCTTCCTTAAGTTCTTAGAGGAAATGGCCGGAGACGCGAGGGAGTACACCCAGGCTCTCGGCAGTGGAATAGACGCGGATGAAAATCGCAATTTGCTCGCGCCTGTCTGCCTTTCCCGCTCTGTCATCGGCGTGGAAAAGGAAGAGCAGCTCGCTTCCCATTTTCCACCCGCGCTTATTTTGACCTCACCGCCTTACCCAGGGGTGCATGTGCTCTATCACCGATGGCAGGTACAAGGACGACGGGAAACTCCAGCGCCATTTTGGATTGTAGGCAGCCCTGACGGAAATGGCGCGTCGCACTACACATTTGGCGACCGTAAACGACGGGGGCTAGCCCCGTACTTCGAAATCCTGCGTGGCGCCTTCAACTCGCTCGCTCGGATCGCCGACAACAACACACTCATGGTGCAACTGGTCGCCTTTTCGGAACCATCTTGGCAGCTCCCAATGTACCTGAAGATTCTGGAGGAGGTTGGGTTTAGGGAGATCCGGCCCACGTCTGTTGTGAACTCACAGGACGCTCGAATTTGGAGGGCTGTCCCTAATCGCAAGTGGTACGCAGATCAGCGCGGAGTCACAACAAGCAGTAAGGAAGTTATCCTGTTCCATCGGCTTGCCTAGGCGTAGGCGACAAGTCTTATACAGCCTCGCCGGATGCGTCCATGCTCGCAGGGGCTTCGAAGTCAAGGGCTCCAAGCGACTCGATCATAGGCAGCAGCACTGGCGCTATGGCGCGCGTAAAGGACTCAACTAAGTCTTCAACGCTGCGTTCTTCACCTTCGGCGTTAATCACATCTGGGTTGTCGTCGACGCCTTTCTTTTTGCGTTCGTCATCATGGAGTATAGCGAGGCCGACCAGCACCAGCCCATTAGTAAAGCGAGCTTTCTGGACCGGAGCCTCCTGTACGCCAGTTTTCAACTCGGTCTTCAGGTAGGTGTTGTCCACGTTGATGAAGAAATCGTAGATGTCGGAGTTCGTGCCCCCCTCGGTTGGCGCAGCGTCTCCGGATTGGCCGGCGTGTTTTATTCGTAGTGCAGTGTACTGGTCGAAGGGCGGGGCGTGGTGGCCCCAATCTTTTTCGGTGACCTCTATGATGTTTGGTAGGGCAATTCCCGACGGCGCTTCTCTCTCATCGCCCTCCGTGCCGGTCGGCGGCAGGCGTCTTCTGCCTGTGCCGCCGGACTTCGTTGCTTCTTCTTTCACGCGAATCCGAAATAGGTTCTCAAACGGCTCTATTCTGGAACAGTCTGCAACGGTCGCCGTAAAATTCAATTCGTCCCCAACGCTGCATCCGTCAGGCAATTTGGCGCTCAAGGTCGCCAAACCGTTTTGGAGGTTCAAGGAATAATCGCTTACTGACAATCGCGCCTCACCCTTCACTGAACAGAGCGCAAATTCGCCCGGATCAGCCTCGCGGCTAAAATAATCGTTCGCCGCATCCGTCTCGAAACTTATGCGGAAGCGCATGTTGATATGGCACTCCCGCTGCAGTTCGGTGCCGTACTCCCTGTCCTTGAACTTGAAATAGGTGGGAAATCGCTTCCCCTCAAACTCCTTTGCCCTTCCCTGAACTTGAGTGGTCTTGAAAGGGTTGGTCGCCCGCTGCCCCTGAAGGAAGAGCCTCGCCAGAGTCGGAGAATGCTGGAGTACGGATCGCAGTATGTCCTCAAGTGGCTTGGAGTCCTCGATCTTGGATTCGATTTCTTCACGCCGCCTCCGCTCTTTAAGCTCCCGTAGTCCGTCATGATGCTTCAGGACATCTTCTAGTGCGTTCTCTATCTGAAAGCGCAAATCCGGTGAGCGAAGGCGGTCGCGACTGTTCATAAAAAGGTCCTCGCGCGCGCGAACGGAATACTTGCTGCAGTCCAAAGTTACAAGAACGGAGTCGGCTAAGTAACTAAGTCCGACCTCTTTCCTTCGAAAAAAGTCGGTCGTCAGGTGTCCGTGGGTTTGGCCATTTAAGGTGAAGATTATCCCCTCGTTCTTTCTGTACGTGTCGGCCCGCCCTTTTTTGAAAGCATAAACTGTGGCAGTCATGTGTTCGCCGCCGGCGCTTATAGGGCAGGACGATGGGAACCCATGCTCGAGGTTTTCGGCTTTATCATCTCCAAGCCTGACCACAAGGCCTGTAAGAGTCGTCTCAGGACTCCAAGCGTGGCCTTTATAGCCACCTCTGCACTCATAAAGGCGGACCGGGAGAGCCACCTCCGGGAGCAGAAGATCCATTCGCCTCAGCAAGCCATCTTTCATGAGAATATGCGTCTTGTAACCAGTAGCCGAGTACTCGTAAAGCTTAATCAGGGTTCCCCATTCCGATGTGCGAACGTAGGGCTCGCGCCCGTCCGGGAAAATAGGCAATGCTTTGGTTCTGAACTGTAGGACACCGCGTTGGCCAGAAGCATTTTGCGGAGCAAGAGGCGCCAAGTAAGTGTAAAGCGAATTTCGGCGCCCCTCGCCCGGGTCCTCCCTTCGAACCACGGTGAAGCCCCACATGGTGTCCGATTCATGACGTGTCCCCAGGGCTACAATAGCTGGATTGCGCCGAGACAGGACAAACTGCAGATTATGCCGGCCACAGAACTGGAGAACGCCTGTGCCGCCCATGTTAAACTTGCCCTGCACAAACGGAATGCGAAGCTTGTTGGACTTATCAAGCGACAGGAGCGTGTAGGGCATCATCTCCGGCGTTTGTCCCTCTCCGATGTCCGAGATCGTAAAGCAAGGATTCCCCTCCCGAGGCATAGAACCTGTGGCAGCAAGTGTGATTCCTCGGGCAACCTCTGTCCGTTTTGGATTCGGCCACTCGCTAATGCGTCCCGCCGTAGAGCTCCCTGGATTTGCATTTGCTTCAAAGAAACGCGCGACAGCTTCCCGCACGCTCTGTGGCGCATTCGGGCTCTCCGGGTCCAAGCCTCGCGTGAGGCATTCGGACATGAGCCTTGCATCAACCGAATTTACGAGTTTTTCGACCAATGCCGAATCCGGCCGGCTCTGTTGATTTCCGATCGTGTTGAAGTTTGTCTCGCGATCTCCATAAAAACGCCATGCCGTAGGGTCGTCCCAATAACCAGCTTCTTTGAGTAGCGTGATTACAGTCTCTTCGCTGTCAGCCTTCATCAACAACGAGCAAAGGCGCACTGCGCTCTCTTCGTCCACGCAATCCCACCTCCTCCGCTCAGTGTAAAGCGTTTAGACCCACGCAATCTTCAGCCTATCCCCCAATACCCCAAAGTCCTTGTCCGATGTGATCAATGCAGCCCTTCGGTTCTCGGCGAGCGAAGCAGCGAAGCAATCGGCGTAAGGCAGGTTGTGGATGGCCTTGAGCCTCGCGGCAAGCTCGGCAAGCTCCATATCGACACCAACAACCTCAATCGGAAGCTGGGCGATCTCTTTAATCTTCTCGCGAGCAGATTTCTCGCCATGCACTCGCCAGATCGAGTAATAGACCTCGCCCCAGTTGACGACCGACATGACCAGCGATTGTTTCCTCTCAACCGCGCGGGCCAGGACATCTTCCATCTTTTCAGCCCCGCCGCGGCCCTCGAAAAAGGTCATCAGAGCGCTGGCGTCTAACACAAAAGTTTTCATAGTGTGCGCTCGCGGCGGCGCTCTTCGAGCAGAACCTTCAGCGGGGACGGTTCGCCTTTAAGGGAACCACGCAGACCGTGGATAAACTCGCGAGTTACGGGCTGCATCAGCATCCGTCCGTCATCTTCCACAAAGGCGATCAGGGTCCCCTTCTTGATGCCGAGGCGACGGCGCAGACGCGCCGGGATGACGAGCTGACCTTTCGAAGTCACAACGCTGCTTTCAATGCCCATAGAGCGAACACCCCTGCATTACTCATACCATTAGGGGCTGAGTAAGTCAAGTCGAACCTTATCTTACCAAATCGAAGGTGTAAACCCAGTATGACAACTGCCAAGTTTCCAGGGAAGGGCGGCTCAGATCTTCGAACCTGACCGCGAAGAGACGCTTGCAAGATCCACCCTTGACCAAGCAACCAGTTTCTGGGGTAACAACAGATTCGGTACAGGCTATTGGAAGAAAGCAAACAGACCGTGCCGAGAATAGGAGGTCCAGTGTTCATTGAACTCATGCCGCTTCTTGCCGGCCGCACCGTGCTCATCACGGTGGCCAAGGTGGATGACCAGACGCTCCGCGTCAACGTCATCCCACATGGCAAGGCCGACGAGAATCCGGCTCTCACCACTCCACTCACCTACACCGGCTCGCCCGAGGAACTCGATGCTGAACTCGGAAAGCATCTAGCCGGTTACGCCCAAACCCACCAACAAACCGCCAGCACTCTGGGCGAGGCGAAAGCCACGATGGAGGCCGCCGCCAAGGCCGCTCAGGAGGAAGCAAAGCGGAAAGCCGAGGAGCGCAAGAAAGCGACTCAGAAGCCGCACGATAAAGGAACCAACACGACGGCTGCTGAGCCTGTCTCAACTGGGCCCTCCGCATCTTCACCGCTGTCCGACGTTGTGCCAGCTTCGGCATCGGCTGGCACGCCGGGACTGTTCGGAACGACATCGTCCGAGCCAGCTTCAACTCAAACGAAGGGAGGTCTCGCACTCTGATGGAAAGCCGCGTTCTTCAGAAAGTCTACGAATTCAACGGCGTGAGGCTTCCGGCGATATCAAATGACCTCTCGCCAGAAGAAACTCGGAACCTTTATAGCCAGCAATACCCCGAAATTGCCACCGCGACGATCACCGGGCCGGAAGTCGTCGGGGACAAGCTGGTGTATAGGTTCTCACGCGCCATAGGTTCAAAGGGGTGACCCGATGAGCCGAAATGCCAGACGAAAGAGGGCAACGAAGCAGGCGGTCTTGGCGGAGCTTGAAAACCTGCGCCAGGGCCGCCATGCCCGTTACCAGACGCTTGTCGGGAGGTTTGCCAGATGCCCGGAACTGATCCGCGCGTCCGTTCTCATCGCCGCCGCGGTGGACGCGAGCGCCCGCGCTTACAACCGCACGCCACTCGACGCGCCGCCCGGCTCGCTGCCGCCGGTAAGTTGATGGCACAAGGGCGCGGACTCGTGCTTCCACGACTCAATGGCGTCCCCCTCGTGCATCGTTTGGTTGCGGATGACCGCCTCGCTGTTCTGCTGGCCAGATCCCTCGTTGAACTGAATATTTCTGCTGCCGAAGACTGGGGTCGAGCCGAACATGATCCGTCGGCGTTCATCGGTCTGACACTTGAACGATGGATTGAAGCGCACGGCGGCGAAGCGATTCGGCGCCGCTTTATTTTGGAAGCAAGAATCAGTTCGTCTCCCTCAGCTTGGGCCGAGGAAGACAAAGACCATCCGCAGAGGCTCTTTTTGACCGTCGAACCGTCAGAGGCGGGCTGCGCGGTGTTCGGTCCGACATTCGAACTGCTTGAAAAATGGCATCCCCAATTGCCCGCAAGATTCTTCCACCTTTTCGTCGCGGCCTTAAATCGGTGGTCCAGGATTTACGACTACCGAGATGCCGAAGAGCGCAGGGAGAATCTTCTGGATTGGGTCGCGAACGAGCCGGATGCGGACCAGTACGAGTTGCCGGATGTGCAAGGTTCGATTCCGCTTTGCATGAAGCAGCCGCCGCTGAGACAACGCGAGATCATTCGTCTGATGGACAAGATCAGTGATCCATTGGCGGCAAAATTGGTCGAAGCGGTCCTGAACTTGAACAATGTATCTCGCGGGGCAGAGCGGCCAAAGCTGGGCGATGACGTCGGCGAACTTCTTTCGGACTGCAATCCGCCCTTGCCATCTCTCCTGGCCATCTTCTCCGAGTCCGATGCGATCGAGGCATGTTTCCAAGAAGAGAGTGAGTACATGATGGAGGTCACTCCCGAGCCCAATCTCATCCTTCCGCTCGATCCCTCCAACACTGCGAGCGTTGGCGTGGCCTTCCATGCATTCGGCGTCGCTTGCGAAACCCTTGCCGCCGCGAGCCGGTTGATGGACATCATGCCAGGCAACGACAAGTGGGTAGTTTCAGGATAAAAACATGAAAGCCTTTGTTGACATTGGAGCTAATCGTGAATTCAAACTCAGCGAAGCCGTGCTTGTCTATCGAAGCGGCGGCGACGGCGCCTTCGCGAGCCTGCATAGAGTCGAACAGAACCAGGATGGCGCTCAATATCTTGCAGCCGGTGAACCTTTAACCACAGCATTCGTGCGCACTCTTGCCGAGGGTCTTGGCGCCCGCATCAAGCCTGAGGTTCTTCCGGACACCGTTCTCGCGCGCACGCCGGACTTGCTGGTTTGGTGGTCGCGTCCGCAGTGCCGCGTCATGTTCTTTGGCGGAACAGACGAGCGAGCGCGAAAGCTGAATGGACTCATCTTTCCGCATCCACCGCTAGTCTTCAAGGTTGCAGGAAAAGACCTTTTTGTGCGGGCGCTCGCAACCGCTTCGCGGCCAATTGGCCAGTCCCCTCTTAAGACCGGACCGTACTGGAATACTGACAATCGGGGCTTGGTTTGTCCCGGCACAATGCGCGTCCCGGATGGTTCGGACGTATCCTCCATGCCGGAGTGGCAAGCCGGCTACTTTCAGTCCGAATTCACTCACGCAGCGGGCGCCGTGCGGCTCACAAGCCATCCCGAGGGGTTTATTGGTCTCTGGCGAAATCTTGTGGGCAAAAAGGCATTCCCAGTCCGATATCTTGCCGATGCCGGCGAGACGCTGGAAGAATTCGTCGCTCGCGGGGCCGACCGCTGAGGATATCGCCATGGAGACACACCGCATCCATCCTGAATTGCTCGAGCGCCAGGTGCGCGTTCTGGTCGTGGGTTGCGGAGGCACAGGAAGTGCTGTCGTCGCCGGACTTCCGTACCTTCATCAATCGCTCGTAGCTTGGGGGCATCCAGGCGGTTTGCACGTAACTGTATTGGACGGCGATGTAATTTCGCCTGTCAATTGTGTTCGCCAGCCGTTCGCGCGATCAGAAATCGGCCACAACAAAGCGCTCGTTCTGGTGAACCGCCTAAACCTCTTCTGGGGACTGAGGTGGGAAGCGCTCCCCGCTCATTTAAAACCCGGCACCTACATTTCGCGGAATTATTCCGGTGACGATCTCCGCGCTCACATTGTCATCGGATGCGTTGACACGCGAGCTGCAAGGGCAGCGATTCGCGATGCCGTGGGCAATTGGAGTGCAACTTCCTACCTGATGGATTTGGGGAACAACGCAGACAGTGGCCAGTTCATTTTGGGCGAGCCACTGAACGAGCGCAATCGGAGGTCGAGACTACGTTTGCGCACCGCCGCCGAGCTATTTCCTGAGATCTGTGACCCAGCCCTCGACGATGCAACCGAACCAAGTTGCAGCGCAGTTGCCGCCCTGGAGCGTCAGGGGCCGTTCATCAATTCGACCCTCGCTCAGCACGCGCTGGCCTTGCTGGCGCGGCTGTTTCGCTACGGTGAAATCACCTATCACGGCGGCTTCATCAATCTGACATGCGGGGCGACCTCAGTGCTTGGGATTGACCCGGCGTGCTGGAAGCGAATGCGAAGCCAAGGCGGACAGACATCCCCTGTTAGGGTAAGACCGACCAAAAGGCTGCCTCATTGACTATCGGCTGCACATCCTCCTGTAGTCGAAGCCGGAACGGGAAACCGGGAACCTTGGCGTAGCCTTGGTGCCTTGGCGTTTGCCTGAAGAAAGCGTCGCGCGCATTATGGCGTCATGGACCAACCGTCCCAAGCCGTGCGGTGCGGACGATGCGGTCAGATTCTTGCCGAACCCACTAAGCTCGCGCCCGAAGATAGAAAGCCCTGCCCGTCGTGCGGCTCCGTAGTCCGCGCAATAACCGTGGCCGCTTCTGACACGCTCAGCTACCACGAGAGCCTGAAGCTCAAGTTACAGGATTCAACGGGCGAAACTCTTTTGGAAAGTTTTGGCGGTGAGGATCTCTTTCACAAAGCCGGCAAGTGGATGCGCAAAACCAGGATACTCAATCACAATAATGACCGCTATAAAGAGGTTGTCGTAGACCCTGAAACGGCGAAAATTAACCACGAGTGCAAGGAGCCACTGAGTCAGCACCGCGGGCACGGAAGGAAGGTGTCCCGCTCGTCGTTGGAGGTGAGCGGCGGCTCGCTTCATCTTACGCTACCTCCTGTTGAACGAACACTCCTTTCCGATCTAAGGCCGCTTTCAGCATCCACAGATCCCGGTGACCCATAATCCTTCGAAAATTCTGTTCGGTCATGAGCAAGGCAGCGGCGGCCCAGCGCAACACCATCTTGCCATCGCGCCAGCGGCAGATCTTGCGGGTGCGCAACCGCACGCCGCTATGCGGACTCTCGATGACGTTGGTTGAGACCAGGCAGCGCGAGAGGCTCGGCGACAAGCCCAGCCGGTTGACCGTGAACATTTCCGCCAAGCCTTCGCGCAAGCTCGCCGCCGCGCTCGGATATTCTCGCTCCAGCCACTCCGCCTGCTTCTCCAGCCGCGCCGTGCCTTCCCGAGCCGGAAGCCGAAACGCCGAGCGCATCACCGCCTTCACTTGGTCTTTCAAACCGTCGGGCAGGTAGCCCATCACGTTTTCGATTTTGTGATGGCGGCACCTTTGGACTGGATTCTCCCCGCCGAACACCGCGTCAATCGCGGCCCTGAGCGCCTTCGAGCCGTCGATGACAAACAAGTATTTCCGATCCGTCGTCAGGCCCCGCTGCACCAGGTCTTCCAGCAGGCCCTTGGCCACGGCCTGGTTCTCGCTGGCGCCCTCGGCGATGCCCAGCACGTGCTTCCTGCCCTTTTCGTCCACGCCCACCGCCACCAGGACGTGATGCTCGCCGAAGATCACCCCATCCAGGTAAAGGACCAGCAACTCCAGCTCGTCCAAACCCCGCTCGCACAACCGTTTCAATTCTTCCTCGCTCGCTTCCACGGCCTCCCGGCTCACGCTCGACCGCGAGACCCCCCACCGTCTCCGCCATCTCCGGCAGCACGGCGCGATACTGTCGCGTCGAAACGCCGCGCAGCAGAATCTCCAGCATCCGGCTGCCTAACTTCTCCTCCGAGCGCATCGCTTCGTAAGCCGGCACGGGAACCTCGCCGTCCGAGCCCTGGCCCTTACGCCGCAGTCGCGGGCGTTTCACCCGCAGCTTCCGCTCCTTCAGACAGACCGTGCCTTCCTCCCCGCCCGTGCCAGCCGATCTCACCACCCTTCTTTCCCGGATGCGGCGGGCCCGCGATCCTTTCTGCCGACAAGCGCAGCACCGCCTCGATCTGCGCTCGCCCCAAAACGTCGATCAGCTCATCGACCGCCAGTTTCGATTGTTCGATCAGTTCCACCATCGGCAGCAGGGCCTGTCCGTTCTTCGCCAAGTACCTCCCCAACTCTTCACTGCTTCCCTTACCCACAATGTGATATCGTTTCTCCACGACGGTTCTCCTTTTTTGAGATTTTCCCAACCCGATTCTATCCGAATCGGGTCAGAGAACCGTCGCTCAACCTCCAACGGAAGCTAGGACACCTTCGCTCAGCCTTACAAACTACGCAAGGGTTGATTCCAAGGGAGCATGGGAGGTTGAACATTCTGTTCCGCGCTCAGAGGGTGGGACAGGCCATCTGAACAACCTGTTCGCAGCGTGCATTGCGTGCAACCGTCTGAAGGGGACGCACTCCAACCAAATCGTCGCTCGTCATTTTGCACCTCCACACTTAAGTCGGGCCTCGAGGCATGAAATCGACATGGAGGAGCGGCTTTTTTTGCAAAATAATTTGTGACCAGAAATGTCGAGAACACGCGGCCGGCTCCGACCTACATGTGAAAGCGCACGAGGTTGTGCGAAAATCAAACGGAGGAAACGATATGAAATACATTTTGATGATGAGCGGGACAAAAGCAGGAGTGGACACGTACAGGGCGTGGTCCCAGAAGGACATCCAAACGCACTTTGCGCACTTGGATCGAGTGCGCAAGGACCTGACCGATTCCGGTGAATTTGTGGCCACGGAAGGATTGGCCATGCCGCATCAAGCGGTATCTGTGCGAGCCGGGAAGGACGGTCTGCCAACCACGGACGGAGTTTTTCCGGAGGCGAAAGAGTTCATCCTGGGCTATTGGGTCGTTGACGTCGAAAGCCCGGAGCGCGCCTATCAAATTGCCGCCCGGTTATCGGCGGGCCCGGGTCCCGGCGGAGGCCCGACCAACCTGCCCATCGAGGTACGGCAGATCATGAGCAGAAAAACCGACGAACTCGCATGAACCAGCCATCCCTTGACGCCTCGTCCGAGCACTTGCTGCGCGATCTTGCGCCGCAGGTGCTCGGCGCCGTCACGCGGCGATTCCATGACTTTGCGGCCGCCGAGGATGCCGTGCAGGAGGCCCTGTTTGCGGCCGCGCTTCAATGGCCGCGTGAGGGCGTGCCTGAGAATCCGCGCGGTTGGCTGATTCAGGTCGCCTCTCGGCGGGTGCTGGATACTATCCGAAGCGAGGCGGCGCGGCGGCATCGCGAAGGACAAGCGGCAACGGAAACTCTTTCTCTCGAGAACCCGTCGGAAGCTGCGAGTGCGCCGGAGCAGGACGACACGCTCACGCTGCTTTTCATGTGCTGCCATCCCGCCTTGACTCAGGCATCGGCGATTGTCCTGACTCTGCGGGCGGTCGGCGGCCTGAGCACAGCCGAAATCGCCCATGCGTTCCTGGTGCCCGAAGCGACCATGGCGCAACGAATCAGCCGCGCCAAACAAACCATCAAGGAATCGGGCATCCCCTTCCAGAGGCCCTCAACGGGGGAGCGAACGGGGCGTTTGCGCTCCGTGCTGCACGTGCTTTACTTGGTTTTCAATGAAGGTTACGCAACGAGCGCCGGCACTCAGGCCCGGCGCGATGATCTGTCGCATGAGGCAATCCGGTTGACGCGTATGATGCGCCATCTTCAGCCCGACGAACCGGAAGTGGCTGGATTGCTCGCCCTGATGCTTCTGACCGACGCTCGCCGGCTGGCGCGAACAAACGCGGAAGGGGAATTAATTCCGCTCGCGCAGCAGGACAGATCGCTCTGGGACAAGGCGCAAATCGCGGAGGGAGTGGCGCTACTTTCCGCCGTTTTGCCCAAAGGCTCCGTCGGCCCGTACCAATTGCAGGCTGCTATCGCCGCAGTTCACGACGAAGCCGCGCGGCCGGAAGATACCGACTGGCCGCAAATTCTGGCGCTTTATGAACTCCTTAAACGCATGTCAGATAACCCCATGATTTCTCTCAATCACGCCATCGCCTCAGCCATGGTGCACGGGCCAGCAAAGGGGCTTGAGTTGCTCAGCCTGCTCGACGCCGATGCGCGAATTTCCGGCCACCATCGCTTGAGCGCGGTTCGCGCCTACCTGCTGGAAATGGCGGGCGACCGTGACGCAGCGATCGAACAATATCGGATTGCCGCCCAGCGCGCGACGAGCATTCCCGAGCGAAACTACCTCATTATGCAAACGGCTCGCCTTAGCCAACCCGGGGCAAACCTCGATCCCGTCGGCGCCAGCTAAAGAACCGCATTCTGAGAGAGAGACATTGCAAAGGTCCGCAGCGCGGCAGATCGTTTTGGCGGGCAGCCGCGTTGCCAATCACGAAACCCCTCCATAGTATCTGCCAATGGCTTGGGAATCGTCGAAAATTGCGCCCCACTAGTCAACTTGACCGTTAACGACCTACCCGGGGTTGTGGCCTCCAATATAGCGAGAAGGACGGGATTCACGGCGAGGCCACGTTTCCGATTACCCCTGCCTCTACCTTCGCCAGCTTGGCGAGTAATCTCTCCTGACGGTCAGCGGGCGGTAGGCCTTTCATCCCCCAGTATGCGCGCAGTTTTTCTTCCGCCGAGCGCGCAAGTGAGATTGGCGCGGGCTCTGGGGCAACTTCGGTATCGCGCTCGATCTTAACCTTCAGTTCCGCCGGTTCCGCGGCCAGCAGCTTCTCCTTGAGATTTTCCTGCTGTTCGCGGCTCAGCAGGCGATCTGGCCCATTCGGAACCCTTACCACGACTTTGACTCGCGAGTCTTTCAATGCCACCAGATCCAAGTCTTTAGGTAGCCGCAGTTCGCCGTTTTCATAGACGGCCTGAAGCTCGACCATTCGGCGCGTCGGTGAGATCCTGAACTCGACCTTCAAATCAGAAAGGTCGGGCCTCAGATTGGGACTGTTCAATGTCACCAAGTTGTAGCCTTTGTCTTCAACTTCGCTGTAATCGCAGCGGGAGAGCGAGCCGGCGTACCAGACCCGTGGGCCAAGTTGTTGCCGCAAGTGAATGTGGCTCAGGCCAACATACTGCGCTCGCAGATTCAAGAGAGGTTCCAGAGGATATTCCGCGCAGCGGCCGACGAGCGGCTGGCCGCTCGAAGCTCGGGCGCCAGCGACACCGAAGTGACCGAAGAACAGCCGGTACGAATCTTGGCGCTGGTCGAACTTTTGGTTGAACTCCTGGACTTTGGCTTGAAACGCCTTCGCGAAACCTCCGTCTTCGGCGGCGCCCACAAACTCTTCCTTGCGAGGATACGGGAAGACCGCGATCGAGACGTCGTCCAATTCAATAAAATCCGGCTCGGTACACAGGAAAACAGGATGCTTCCCCCTCACTTTAGCCAGAGGGTATAGGTCGTTCTCAAGCTCCCTGCCATGATTACCCGCAATCAAGAGGACAGGGGCGTGCTCTGCCATGCGGATTATGGCATCTACCCAGAATTTCCGTTCCCGGATTGTCTGTTTGTACGTGGTCAGATCCCCA
>JAJYNF010000307.1 GCA_021786455.1 Acidobacteriota bacterium | reverse complement strand
TCGGGAAAAGTCGGAGCCCACGTGTTCCTCAAGGACCTCCGCCACGGCCGACACGTTGATGGCCTGCCCTTCGGGGGTCAGGACCACCAGGCGCTCTATGATGTTTCGCAGTTCGCGCACGTTTCCCGGCCAGCTATGCGACTCAAGGGTTCGAATTGCCTCGGGGGTGAACTGGCGCACCTGCCCGCCCACGCGGCGTCGCACAACTTCGGAAAGGTGCATGGTCAGGACCTCGATGTCCTCGGCCCGCTCGCGCAGCGGGGGGATCGAAAGCTTAAGCACGTCCAGCCGGTGATAAAGATCGGCGAGAAACTGGCCTTCGGCGACCATGCGGCGCAGATCCTTGTTGGTGGCGGCGATGACGCGTACATCCACGGGCAACACGCGGTCGTCGCCGAGGCGCATCACTTCGTGTTCCTGGAGCACCCGAAGTAGCCTTGCCTGTAGCCGCGGCGACATGCCGGCGATCTCGTCCAGAAAGATGGTCCCACCGTGCGCGAGTTCGAAAAGGCCCACCTTGCCCTCGCGCCGCGCCCCCGTAAACGCCCCGCCGACGTACCCGAACAGCTCGCTTTCCAGGAGGTTCTCGGGTAGAGCCGCGCAATTGACCGCCACAAAAGGCCCGTCATGCCGCTGGCTGGCGCTGTGTACTCCCTGGGCGAAGAGTTCCTTCCCAGTTCCTGTCTCACCGACGATTAGTACGGTTGAATTCACTTCGGCGAAGCGTTTGGCTTGCGCCAGGCATCGCATGATGGCGGGGCTTTCGCCGGCAATGTCCGCCAGCGAGTGGCGCGCCACGTGGCCGCGCGCGTGCAGTTGGCGCCTAATCTTGCGCTCCAGGCTTTGAAGCTTGTCGACTTCCTGGAACGTCGCGACCGATCCGGCGCAACTACCCTGGACCATGATGGGGAGGCGGTTGATGCTGACCTGTTTTCCGCCGAGCGAGTGGACGTCCGCCTGCTCGGCCTGTCCCGTCCGGAGGACCTTTTGAAGCCCCAAGTCCGGCAGAACGGTGGTCACGGGTCTGCCGGCCGTTGCGATCGCGGAAAGGCCGGTGAGCTTTTCCGCGGTCTGGTTGAAAACCGTAATTCTCCCGGCCTCGTCAGTCGCCACGATCCCGTCGCCGGCGTTATCCAAAATGAGCTGGAAAAGCTCAGCTCTCGTCGCCTCCTGCTTACGCACGCCCAGGACGCGTCTCGCCTCTTCGACGGCCTGGCGGATGCCTTCTGGTCCGGTATTAATGAGAAAAGCGGCCATGCCCAGCTCTTCGGCCAACTGAATGGTGATAACGCCGCCTGCCACGACTTTTATGCCGTGTGCTTGCGCCTCCAAAAGGCGTGATTCGGCCTCGTGTTCGTGGTGGAGGAGAAACTCCTCAATCTCGACGCCAATGATGCTTTCGATGGACTTCGCGCCCATCACCATGTTTTCAAAGCCGATTACGGCCACGCGCCGGTCCACCGACCGGGCGGCGTGAACAGCCCGGAGAATGTCAAACCCCGTCACGGGAATCTCAACCACTGGCACGGTTATTTCCGGGCTTTGCCGAATAGCGAGCGCGGTTCCGCCACGGCTTATGAACACCTTGACGCCATCCTCCTGCAAACGGCGGGCGACAATGACCGCGCCGCTGAGAAGACCGCGTTCAATGGCTATTTGTTGAGGAAGCGCGCGGTTGATAGCAATTGCCAGTTCGAAAAGATCCTGATACGGTGCGATCATGGCAATCTCTTCCACTGCGAACACCACCCTAAAGGCTGCAACCTCGTTGAATACCTAGTTCGGCGGTTGCAACAGATGTCCTGTTGAATTGCCTGGAAGGCAGCCTGTCCACGTGAAAAATGGACGCTGCGAGGCTGAAGGAAAACACTTTCCAAACGGCGAACTGATATTCGGGATAGGAAACCTGGATTTCCCCAGAGGGAGTGAGGCAGTTGCCTAAGAACTCCCATGAGTTGCGGGATGCAATTCACGGTTTCGTGCGCTTTGACAATGACGAGAAGGAAATCATAAACTCGCGGCCTTTTCAGCGGCTGCGTGACATCCACCAGTTGGCAACCACTTTTCTTATATATCCTGGTGCGACCCATCGAAGGTTCGAGCATTCGCTCGGAGTAATGGAATTGGCTGGGCGTGTGTTCGACATAATCACGCACCCGAGTGCCGTTCATCCGTTAATCCGCGAAATGATACCTCTTCCCCGTGCCAAGAAACGACGGAAGTGTTCTCTCCGCTTACATTCTGTCGGATACTTTGCAGAGGCTGCCAAAGGCTGCGTTTGATTTTGTTTTCGTTTCTCCCGAACGCGTCAGTCAAGCGAGCGACTGGTTGAAACGCTATCATAAGGAAGTCATCTCGGAACCTTCGGAGGAGGAGTAGGCATGCGGCGCTGGGCAATTCTGGCGGCTTTAGTGGATGGGATGAACAAGCACGGAAGCTGGTGCGGGGAGACGCATATCCAAAAATGCACGTATTTCCTACAAGACCTCTTGAGCGTTCCAACTGGGTTCGAGTTCATTCTCTACAAGCATGGCCCGTTTTCTTTTGAATTGCGCGATGAGCTGGGGGATATGTCCGCGCACTTCCTACTCAAGGCCGAGGCCAGACAGTATCCTTATGGGCCGTCTTGGCGAACGGAAGCGT
>JAJYNF010000206.1 GCA_021786455.1 Acidobacteriota bacterium | reverse complement strand
CGATCTCCTGGCGATTGATTGTCACTGGAATTACAACGTGAATGACGCGCTCCGCTTGGCGCGCGCCTTGGAACCGTTGGACCTGGCCTGGCTTGAAGATCCCATTCCACCGCTCAACACGGAAGCGCTCAAACGAGTGACGAACGGCACCCGAACCCCAATCGCCACAGGGGAGAATCACTACCAGCGGCATCAGTTCCGGGAGCTGTTGGAGCGCGAGGCGGTGGACATCCTGGCGCCGGACTTTCAGAAAGTCGGCGGTTTGCTCGAGGGCCGCCGCATCGCCGATATGGCGGAGACTCACTTCGTGGCCGTCGCCCCGCACAATATCTCAAGCCCCATCGGAACCATGGCTTCCGCGCACCTTTGCGCCGCCATTCCCAATTTTCTGGCTCTCGAGTGGCACGCCGCCGCGGTGCCCTTTTTTGACGACTTGATTAAGGATCGCCGCGAGCCGCTCATCCAAAACGGCTACATCACCGTTCCCGACCGCCCCGGCCTCGGCATTGAATTCAACGAAGCCGCCGCTTATAAATACCGCAAGCGCGACGAGCCGTTCTTCGACCGGGAGACATGAACGTCACCTCGCTGCGGTCGCATGGAAAGGTTGCGGCACCGCAGCTCGCGAGCGCTGGCGGGGGCCGTGTGACGCGCTAAGGCCCCTCGTCCGACGCGAAGTACTCAGCAACCCCTCTCAGGAAGTCAGCCTTGAGGTAAGGGCCGTGCCCCAATTTTCGAATAGCCGCAACGTTCTCCATCAACTTGGAGAACGAAAGGAATCCGCACACCTTTACAAGCGGAGGGTCGCGCAGGCTGAACGTGGGCCTCAGAATTTCTTGCATTACCTTGCCGCGGCGGTCATCTGGCGCCACAAGGTATATCTGGATATTTATGTTGGGCTGGAGGGCCAAAAGGTCGCTCATACGAAGCAGGCCCGAATAGACGGACGTGGTTGATTCAACTTCGAACGCGGCCACGATGGAGTTGCCCTTTAGCCACAGCACATCGATCAATTCGATCGTTCGGTTGGTAGCTTCGTTGAATTGCGTCGGAAGCTCGCTGACCATCCCGGGTAGGCCGCCCAGGGCAACCCCGTTACATTGCTTGGAACGGTCATTCCGGGCTACCCAAAGGTCAAACTTCATCTCAGCACCCAGCTTGAGCAGCTGGTACTGGATTTCTGTGTGCGAAGGCTCAGCCGAACTCCCCATCGCAGAGGTCAGTTCGCGTTCGGGGACGCTATCTTCTACCTCCGGCACGCTCACCACCGTCAGTGATTTTGTCCTGCCTTTGCCCCTCTCGATGCGATAGAGAGGTTTGCGAGCAAGTTTTTTGGCATCCACGGGCCTAGCAACGGGTTGGCTTTGCGCGGCGCGGAGCAGACCGAGAATGAGATCGCCATCCTCGGGTTTTTTGAAGCGGTTTGGGCTCATCCTCACAAAGCCCTTAAATTTGCCCCTGTGCTCGGCTCCTTTGAAGAAGTCCACGCGGCCCTGAAGTTCGTCCATCGGCACGCCGTGCTCCGGCGATAGGGCTATAAGCGTCTGGACCTCAAAGCGGACCGGGAACTCCTCATCCTCCCAGATGCGCCTTGTATCGTGGCTGGGGCCGACGACCTCCAGCGCCCCGACCCATCGCATGACGCCGGTCAAGTAGCAAAGGAGAGTGTCACCAGGCTTTATGCGGCGGGCTGCGTGACGCATGCGCGCGCGGAAGCCGGAAATCCTTGCTCCTGCCTTGCGGAATTCATCCCAGGTTGTGCCTGTGAATAAGTCGAGCCAGTACGTCACGGCGCTCCTCCGCAGGGATTATACGGCAGAAAGATATTACGTTGTTATTCGAGGATCAAAAAGGCGTGGATTTGGTCCTCACAGAATTCCTGAATCGCCGGCTGGCGCTTACGGAGTATCTGCTCGATCGCGCCAGTGGTACAGTTCCCGGAGCGTATCCAGATTACCTTGGGTGGAAATCCAAACAGGAAGCTCCGCTGATGAAAAGCTGAGTCCTTGGAAACGATTGTATAGCCCCGCTCGCGTGCGAAGGTCCACACCGCCTCGTCACCGGAACGCGCAAGCCCCACTTCGCGGACGTGAGCGGAGGAGGGATAGGCGTCAGCCAATGCCTCCACGAGGCGGTCGGAGATGTTCTGATCGAGGAGGAGTTTCACTCTGCGACGGTGGTCAATTTCCGCTCGCGGTCTGCGGCGAAGGCAAGGCAGGCCTTGATGTCATCAGCCGTCAGATCGGGAAAGTCGCAGAGAATTTCTTCCTCAGTCATGCCGGCTGCGAGGTAATCGAGCACGTCGGAGACGGTGATCCGCAGGCCGCGAATACAAGGTTTCCCGCCACGTTTCCCGGGCTCGATCGTAATAATCTTCTTGTAGTCCACTGGCTCCAAAGTTAGCCCCGGAAGCAGGTGAAGTCAAGGCCGCCTGAGCTGGCTAAGCCTATCGGTTCTTCCACACGGGCTTGCGCTTTTCGAGGAGGGCGCGCAAGCCTTCCTGCGAGTCCTCGAGCTCGAAAAGCTGATTGAGGTAAATGTCCTGGGAGCGCTTCAAGGCTTCATCGAAGGGCCGCCAGGTACCTTCGAAGATGACGCGCTTGAGGAGCTGCAACACGGGGCCGCTCTGCTCGGAGATTTTTTTGACCAGCGCGTCC
>JAJYNF010000196.1 GCA_021786455.1 Acidobacteriota bacterium | reverse complement strand
GTCGAAGAAGGCGATGCCGCGTTCCACGGCGGCTCGAATCAATGAGACCATCTCCTTCTTATCTTTGGGCGGGCCGTAAGAGAAACTCATGCCCATGCAGCCGAGCCCGAGAGCCGAAACTTCCAGGTTGTTTTTTCCAAGCTTGCGTTTTTGCATTGCTCCTCCCATCTGAACCGTTTCCTTACATCCCCATGTTAGGATCAAGGGGCGGGAGAGCGGTATCCTGATCCTTCCGAAGTATTGCCTAATCCTGCCGAGTTATGCCATGGTGTGGACATGGGTGTGGATTGCGGTGCTTTAGAGTGGCATAGGAGAAAGGCATGGGACACGCTCGGAATGAAGGGATTTCGAAAAGAGAGCAACCTATGCGCCTGATGGAAGTGCGCACAGAACTGGCTCGCAAGATTGCGGCTCATATTCAACAGGAAGCGGAAAAGGCAACCGCCGTGCCCGGTCTCACCCTCTACCGTCGGACCGAACCCACGGCCTGCAATCCTGCTATTTCCGAGCCTAGCCTGACGGTTTTCGTTCAGGGGCGCAAGCGCATTAACCTTGGGAGAACAACGTACTTATGCGATGAAAGCACATTTCTTCTCACCTCTGTGGATGTGACCGTAACGAGCCAAATTGTCGCCGCAAGCATAGAGATGCCATTGCTCTCGTTGCGCCTGGCCCTCGAAATGTCGCTGGTTCGAGAGATTCTCAGCCAAGACGGATTCCCTGAACCGGCGGTTTCCTCTGAATCTCGTGGCATGGCTATTGGGAAGACAACGGTCGAGTTGTTCAGCGCGTGTTCACGCCTCGTGGACCTTCTTGACGATCCAGACGATATTCCGTTCCTCAGTAACGCGATCCAGCGTGAAATCGTTTACCGTTTACTTCGCGGCCCTCAAGGAGAGCGCCTCCGCGCCATTGCAACGACCGGCGACCAAAGTAACCGAACGGCAAAGGCCATCGCCTGGCTCAGAGCCAATTATGCGCAACCGTTGCGCGTGGAGGAACTTGCGGCAGTTGCGCGCATGGGCCTGTCAACGCTGCACCATCACTTTCGCGCCTTGACCGCGACGACCCCGCTTCAATACCAGAAACAGCTCCGATTACACGCCGCACGCGATCGAATGCTCATGGACGGGCTCGATGCCGCCAGCGCGGCCTTCGAAGTCGGCTATGAAAGCGCAAGTCAGTTCAACCGCGAGTATAAACGCTTCTTCGGCCAGCCACCGATGCGCGATATCAAAGCGCGGCGACGCGCCCCCCGTAACAACCCGCGATTGAGGGATTTCACAACTCAAGGCATTAGGCCGCAAGGTCAAGTATAATTTGGATCGCGTTCGGACCCTAGTGATTGGTGACGAAAGAGAGCGTTAGAATCCGCTTGGTGATGGTGGGGTTTCAATCCCGCCGGAGCACGCGCCCTCCCCTCACCCCAACCCTCTCCCCACGCAAGCGGGGGAGAGGGTGTCCGAAGGACGGGTGAGGGGGTGGCTTGCAGCGAGACTCAAGCCTGCCCTCCCACCGTGGTTATAAACGCGGAATTGTGTCACCAAGCACTAGCCTGATTCCCTCGATTTTTTGCCGGGTTTTCCCAAATCTCAGCGGCGATACGCTCGCCGTTCCGTGGTCTTACACCCTGTCCACCTCGGTCGCTAAATGCATCTTAAGCTCGGGAAGGGAATTTTTCGGGGCCGGGTTGACCCCTACGAGCGAGTATGGGATGATGCGTGCCTATTTTATTGGGGGGAAACCGGATGGCGCAAGAAATTTATGACGCAATTGTTGTGGGATCAGGAGCGTCGGGTGGCTGGGCGGCCAAACGGCTTTCCGAGGCGGGCTTGAAAATTGCTTTGGTGGACTGCGGCCGCCCGCAGTCGGACGCCAATTTCACTGAGCACAAGCCGGCCTTTGAGCTCAAATACCGTAACCTTGCTCCTTACCTGATCGAAAAAACTCGGCCCGTTCAATTACAGTGCTATGCCTGCGACGAATACACCTACACGTGGTATTGCAACGATCTGGAAGAACCTTACACCACCGCGCCCGACATGCCGTTCAGTTGGCAGGGACGGGTTCGGATGATTGGCGGCCGCACCAATTGCTGGGGGCGAGTCAGCCTGCGCCTGAGCGAATACGACCTCAAAGCGGCTTCTTACGACGGATACGGCGTGGATTGGCCGCTTTCTTACAAAGACCTCGCGCCTTACTACGACTTGGTGGAAGAGTATTGCGGCATCACGGGAATGCCGGAGGGGCTGCCACAGTTGCCGGACGGGAAGTACCAGCCGCCAATGGCTTTGAGCTGCGGCGAAATGCAATTTCGCACCCGAGTCAAGGCGAAGCTCGGGCGCACCATGATGCTGGCGCGCTGCGCCAATCTGACGCGGGGGATTAACGGCCGCGCTCCTTGTCATTATTGCGGGCCATGCCATCGTGGCTGCATCACGCACTCTTATTTCAACTCTTATTTCACCACCGTCGCGGACGCGCTCGCTACCGGCCGCTGCACGCTGATCGCCAACGCCATGGCTTACCAGGTGCTCATGGACCATAGCAAGAACCGCGCGACGGGCTTGCTCTACATTGACCGAATCACGCGAGAAGCCAAGACGGTGAATGCTCGCGCCGTAGTTTTGTGCGCGCAGGCGCTCGAATCCGTCCGCATTCTGCTCAATT
>JAJYNF010000176.1 GCA_021786455.1 Acidobacteriota bacterium | reverse complement strand
TAGGAAAATGACCTGCCGTTCAGAACAAGTTTCACTGGCTTCGTTTCTCCCGGTTTCAGCCAGACCTTGGCAAAAGCGGCCAGTTGTCGAGGTGGCTCGCCGCTCGAAGGCGGCTGCGCAACGTAGGCTTGGACGACTTCCGCTCCCGCCCGATGTCCGGTATTCGTGACTTGAACCGTGGCGATCACGGGCGGGAGTCTGGGATCCGGTCCGCTCGCAATCCTTAAATTCTTCGGCGCAAGGCTTGGGCGACTCAATCGGAACGTTGTGTAGGACAGGCCGTATCCGAATGGAAACAGCGGGCGGCTGTGCCGGCTATCATACCAGCGATAGCCGACCATGAGCTTCTCGCCATAAATTGACCGGCCGTTCACGCCCGGCCACTGTCGCGGCGTCGCAATGGGAACTTGCGTTTCCGCGCGAGGAAACGTCAGCGGGAGCCGGCCCGAAGGATCCACATCACCAAAGAGAACCGCAGCAATGGCGTTGCCATCTTCCTGCCCCGGATACCACGCTTCCACGACCGCGCGCACTTGGCGAATCCACGGCATCAGCACCGCTCCGCCGGTGTTCAGAACGACGACGGTGTTCGGATTGGCGGCAGCCACCGCCGAAATCAATTGATCCTGATTGCCAGGAAGTTCGAGATTGGGGCGGTCCGCACCCTCGCTCTCCGAAACGCCGGCGAAGACAATAGCCGTCCGCGCGGCGCGCGCCACGCTGGCCGCCTGCGCCAGGTTGCTGCCGTCAGCATAGACGACGCGGGCGCTTTTGCCAGCGCGCCGGCGGAGGCCTTCGAGCGGCGTGACGATATAAGGCGGAATGACATACGAACTGCCGCCTCCTTCGATGACGGGCAGGGCGTTGGCGTCTGCTCCGACGACGGCGATCGAGCCGCCCGGCGAGAGTGGAAGAAGGTCAGCTTCGTTTTTCAGCAGCACCGTTCCCTGCTCGGCAACTTTTCGCGCGAACCGATCGTGCGAGCGGCTGAGCACGTTGGCCTGCCAATTGCCGTGCTGCGGCCGATCAAATAACCCTTGGCCGAACATTGTGACCAAAATTCGCAGAACGTGCCGATTCAGAAGCGCCATGCTTACTCGGCCTTGCTCGACGGCTTTCCTCAATGCCGCGCCGTAGTAGCGGCCGCCAGGCATTTCCTGATCTAATCCCGCCTGGGCAGCGGCGACGGTTGAATGGGTAGCGCCCCAATCACTGAGGATCCACCCCTTGAAACCCAGTTCGCGGCGAAGAAAACCTTGCAGCAGATGCGGGTTTTGGCAGGAATAAATGCCATTCGTTTGAACATACGCGCACATGACGGTGCCGACGCGCCCTTGCCGGACAGCCGCCCGGAACGGCGGCAAATAAATCTCCTGGAGCGTTCGTTCGTCCACGACGGAGTTTGCGGTAAATCGTCGAGTTTCCTGATTCATGGTCAGATACATGTTGGCGTCGGCGATGGGACCTTGGCTTTGAATGCCCCGGATTTCCGTAGCCGCCATCTGGGCATTAAGGTAGGGGTCTTCGCCGTAGGTCTCAAATGCCCGTCCCCACTCAGGAACGCGAACGATGTCAATGGTCGGCCCCAAAAAAACATTCGTTCCTTTGCCCCACTCTTCCCGGCCTAAGACTCGACCATAGGCGTTCATCAAGGTCGTATCGCAACTGGCCGCGGCAGCGAGAGGAGCCGGCAGCAAAGTAACGTCTTTGGCTCCGTTCCCAACCCCAGCTCGCCCATCGGCGAGCCGCAGCGCCGGGATGGCCAGCCGCCGATTCGGCGGCACATAGCCCGCATAGCCGAGGAATGGATGGGGCTTGCGCTCGACGCCGTGAACCAAGGCAATCTTATCGCTCAGCGTCATCGCGCCCAGCAGCAGATGCGCACGCTGCTCCGCGGAAAGGGATTTGTTCATCCACGGTGGCCTGGCGCGGGCAGCCGCCGCTGAAAGTCGCAGGGAGAACGACGCGACAATCACCCCGGCGGCTAACGTTTTGGCGAAACCGCGTCGCGCCCTTTGTTTACCAAGAAAGCCAGGCGTGTTCCTGGATGTCGAAAAACATGTCCACATTCCCAACCTCGAAGCATCCGGGGGCCGTTAAGTTTAGGATGACAATATAACCGGCGCGGCGGCCACATGAAAAGGCTCTTGATAAAATAGACGGCAAGGCCCTTGACAGAGGCCAGATGCCCCAGTAATGTAACCGCTTTCGGTGACCAAGTCATTGGGCAGCGAGTTTTGCTGCCGCCCGTTGAAAACCGCGTGGTAAAAGCATCCAGGCTGCCCGGGGGGTGTCTGTCAATCGTCTTGAAGTTCTTTTGGCAGCCCCAAAGTATTTCATTGTGATGCTTAGCGGCCGGGTGGCGCGCGTGCTGTTTCGGTTGAGGTAGGCATGGCCAGAGACAAATTCACCATCGGTATTGATTACGGGACGGAATCGGGGCGCGCCGTCGTGGTTCGGGTGCGCGACGGGCAGGAGCTGGGCTCGGCTATCGTTCCTTATCCCGACGGCGTGATTGACGAGAAGCTGCCCGCTGGACCGAAGCTCCCTCACGACTGGGCACTCCAGAATCCGCGCGATTACCTTCGGGTGGTCGAAAAGGGCGTTCCAAAAGCCATGAAAGAAGTGGGTGCCCGTGCTGAAGATGTCATCGGCATCGGCACGGACTTCACG
>JAJYNF010000036.1 GCA_021786455.1 Acidobacteriota bacterium | reverse complement strand
CACCCGCCCCTACGCTTTTTCCAAAGAGGAACTGAACGTTTTCAGCGTCATTGCCGTCGAGGCCGCCCTGAGCTTTGAAAATGCCCTCGCCCACGAGGAATTGGCGCGGCGCGCCGTCGAGCGCAAGGCTCTTGAACGGTTTCTGAGCACCGCCGTGGTAGAAAAAATTCAGGCCAATCCGCACAGCGTGCGCCTCGGAGGCGAGAATCAGGTCGCCACCATTCTATTTACCGACATTCGGGGGTTCACCCGTATCGCCGAGCAAATGGAACCCCAGCAGGTCGTTGAATTACTCAATGAGTACTTCAGCGAGATGACGGAACTAGTCTTCGAGTTCGGAGGCACGCTCGATAAGTACATGGGCGACGGACTCATGGCCCTGTTCGGCACGCCGATCGCCCGCCCCGATGACGCCGTCCGCGCCATCAAGGCCGGGATTGAAATGCAGCGGGGACTTGCCCGACTGAACCAAGAGTGGAGGAATCGCGGTCGAATGACCCTGGACATCGGCATCGGCATCAACACCGGTCCCGTCACCGCCGGCAATATCGGGTCGGCACGACGCATGGACTTCACGGTCATCGGCGACGCCGTCAACCTGGCCTCCCGCTTGTGCGCGCAGGCGGAGGGAGGACAAATTCTTGTGTCGGATTCCACCTGCGCTCTGGTTAATGGACAATTCCCGCTTTACCGGCTGGAGCCGTTGTTCATCAAAGGAAAGGAAAAGCCGGTGGAAGTCTATGAAGTAGCCTGGAGTGGAGCCCGCCAACCAAGCTTGGCAAGCGGAGGATAGCCTCTCCGCCGGCCAAGCCGTGAACTGCCCTTTGACTTAGCCGCCAACGTGTGTTACGGTTTCAGGAAAGTCGGGATATCAACTCGACGAGGCGTTTCCCATGACGATTGACGAGCTTTTGCGGACGGCGTGTGAGAACAAGGCCTCCGACCTTCATCTCAAGGTGGGTAACTACCCTTACACTCGCGTGGACGGCGAGCTTAAGGCGCTCACTCAATACCCGCGCATCTCCGGCGAAGACATGCTGAACATGGCCTTCAGCATGATGACCAACCGCCAGAAGCAGAAGTTCAAGGAAAACACCGAGCTCGATATGGCTTACGGCGTGGCGGGTCTCGGGCGCTTCCGTGTCAACGTTTTTCAGCAGCGCGGCAACGTCGGCATGGTCCTCCGAGTCATCCCGACCAAAATTCGGACGCTTGAAGAATTGTACCTGCCGCGCGTGACGGACAAAATCTGCCAGGAGAGCCGTGGGCTGGTTCTGGTCACGGGCACGACGGGCAGCGGCAAATCCACGACGCTGGCCGCCATGGTGGATCGCATCAATTCCACCCGCACCGATCACATCATCACCATCGAAGACCCCATCGAGTTTCTCCACCGCGACAAGAAAGGTTTCGTCAACCAGCGCGAGGTGGAGGTGGATACGCCGAGTTTCGGCTCCGCCCTGCGCGCCGCCCTCCGTCAGGACCCGGACGTGATTCTAGTCGGCGAAATGCGCGACCTGGAAACCATTCACACGGCCCTGATCGCCGCTGAAACCGGCCACCTGGTCTTTTCGACCTTGCACACGTTGGACGCCACGGAAACCGTTCAGCGTATCATCGCCGTTTTTCCACCCCCAGAGCAGAAGCAAATTCGTCTGCTGCTGGCGACCACCCTCAAAGCGGTCATCTCCCAACGCCTGGTTCGCAAATCCGACGGCATCGGCCGCGTTCCAGCCTGCGAGATTCTTATCGCTACTGAATTTATTCGCGACTGCATCGTGAATCCTGACAAGACGCGGATGATCAAAGAGGCTCTTGCCGCAGGCGTCTCCCAATACGGAATGCAGACGTTCGACCAATCCCTCTACGATCTGTTTACCCAGGGCCTGATCACCCTCGAGGAAGCCCTGCTTTACTCCTCCAACCCCGATGAATTCAAGCTGCGCATTCAGGGGATTCGCTCCACCGCCGATGCGGCTCGGGAGGAGATGGAAAGAGTGGCCCAGGTCGATCGCTTTGCCAAAGGCTAAGGGAACCGACCCATTCACGGCGGCGCTCCACATGCTATCCCGCCGGCCGTATTCGCGGGCGGAGCTTCGCCGCTCCCTTGAGCGAAAGTTCCCGGGCCAGAGCACGGCTATCACCGAGTCCATCGCCCGTCTGCGCGAGCTGGGTTTCGTCAACGACGCCCAGTACGCCGAGCAGGTCGCTCAGTCCTTCGCCCGCCGCCGTCTTGGTCGCATCCGGAGCCGCCGGGAACTGAAATCCAAGCTCGTGGACTATCGCGTGATTGAGCCGGCGATTGAGCGCGCTTACGACGGCGTGGACGAGCGCCAGTTGCTCGAACAAACCCTCGACAAGAAAATTCAGGCGCTGCGAAAACCTCTGACCCGCGCCAAATTCGCTTCGCTCTGCCAGAGCCTCCTTCGCCGCGGCTTCCGCGCCGAGGATATT
This sequence comes from Acidobacteriota bacterium, assembly GCA_021786455.1. GTDB lineage: Bacteria > Acidobacteriota > Terriglobia > UBA7540 > UBA7540 > JAKCCV01. The sequence continues at coordinate 228 of JAJYNF010000036.1, read as the reverse complement.
ATGAAAGCCATCCGCGCGCGCACCGAACTCAGACTCGTCAGCGAAGGCGTAAATCCGGCCGGCATGGAAGAAGAGAGCGAGGAGAAGCTTTAACCACAGTGTACACAGAGAACACGGAGAGAAATATCTCTGTGTCCTCCGTGCCCTCTGTGGTGAGTAGCCTCTATGACTGAACGCGAAAAGCTCAACACCATAACCCAGGCGATCATCGGCGCGGCCATCGAAGTC
>JAJYNF010000225.1 GCA_021786455.1 Acidobacteriota bacterium | reverse complement strand
AGACGATGAAATGAACATTTCTTTGGGCATGGAAACTCCTTTTTTAAGAACCAAAACGAGGATCTATCCGCGTGCGAGCGGAGATCAACTCATAATATGGCTCTCTGTCCGGTCTGACGCGCCTCCCGTCGTACAGAGGACGCGCGTGTTCTCAGCCGGCCCGTTCAAAATTAACCTGCCCCAGCAGCGGCCTCGAACGCCTTGCTTCTCCCGTTCTTGGCCTGTCTTGGCGGGGCTGGCTTCGTATCCGTATTGCCCAGGCGTCTTGGCGGGATGTCCGCAGCCAAAATCCTGGGCTTTGTCGTGCTCCCTCAATTGACGAACCTTTGCTTCTTAACGCTCATAGCGAGACCGAGCCCAAGAAAGACGGAGAGGATCGCGGATCCTCCCTCGCTCATCAAGGGCAAGGGGATGCCGGCAATTGGGAACAGCCCGATCATCATCCCGACATTGATGGCAACCTGAAAGAAGAGAAGCGCCGAAAATGCCACCAACAACAGCGCGCCGGCGCGGTCGGGCGCCTGTTCCGCGGCATTGAGCAGCCGCAGAAGTATCGCCAGGTATAGGGCCAGCACCACAACCGTTCCGACAAACCCTTCCTCCTCCGCGTACGCGGCGAAAATCGCGTCGGCATGAGAAACGGGAATGAATCCCAATTGGCTTTGCGTGCCGTTGCCCAGCCCTTTCCCCCAAAAACCGCCCGACCCAACCGCAATCTTGGTTTCGGTCAGTTGATAACTGGCGCTTTCCCTGTTTCGGCTCGGGTGGACGTAGGTTTCCAGCCGCTGACGCTGGTAGGGGCGCAACAACTGCCATCCGACGGGCAACGCGAGTAATCCAACCAAAACAAGTAAACCGAGTTGGCGCCGTCGGATTCCCACCAGGAAAACACCAGCTAACGCTATCGGGAGAAAGGTGAGAGCTGTCCCTAGGTCTGGCTCTAATGCAACCAGCACCATCGGGATAACAATCAGCGTTCCTGTTTTCCCTAGTTGCCACCATGTGACATAGTTCGCTCGCGCGTGCGACAACTCGGCCGCAACCATCATTATTATAACCAACTTGGCGAACTCCGACACCTGCAAAGTAAAGCCGGATATATGAATCCAGCGTCTTGCTCCCCCAAACTCTGACCCGGTCACTAATAGAGCTGCGAGCCCGCCTACCGTCAGCGCGTACAGCCACGGAGCTTGGTCAAGGATTAGATGGTAATCAATGGAAGCCACGATGATAGCGGCGCAGCTCCCGATGGCAACCCAAAACATCTGATGTACCCAGGTGTGCGTAAGGTGGGTCTTTGCCGTAGTGCTGTAAATTTCCGTAATACCGATGGCGGAAATTCCTAGCGCCAGGCCCATGAGGGGCCAATCTAGGTCTCTGAAATTAAACAGCTTGCTCATTTGAAGAAGTCCTGTTTCTACGGGCTCGCGCGGCCAGCCGAGGCGTCCGCAGGATTCAATGGGCTCCGCTCAGATATTTGATGGGGCGAGCCATCCGCCAGCCCCGTAATCTTTTCCTGGTGCTCCTGGTAATAAGCTTTGATAATTTCCCCCGCAATCGGAGCGGCAACGCTGGATTCTCCGCCATGCATCACCAAGACAGTGACGACAATTTTGGGTTCTTTGGTTGGCGAAAATCCGACAAACCATGCGTTGTCAATAAAACGCTTCTTGTAATCTTCCCTCCGAAGGGCCTCGCTGACTACTTGTGCCGTACCGGTTTTCCCGGCGATATCCAGTCCCGGACATCGGGCCCCGAAGCCAGTTCCATCCTCGTTGACTACTCCCCACATGCCCCTCCGCAAGGCCCGGACAGTTTGTGAACGCAAGGGAAAATCGTAGGTTGTCTTTCGGGGCGGATCCACGCCGAGTGCATCCAATTCGTGGCGAAAGACCAGATGCGGACGAACAAACCTGCCACCCGAGGCAACGCCTCCAACCATATAAGCCAGTTGGATAGGCGTAACCTCAATGGGTCCCTGGCCGATCGCCACAGAAATGGTTTCTCCGCGCCACCACGGATGCTTGAACTCACGCTCAACCCAGCCTGGCGAGGGGATAAGCCCCGGTTCCTCACCCGGGAGATCAATGCCTGTGGGCCGACCGAGCCCCAAATGAAAGGCATAGTAGTCAATCTTTCGAATTCCCAGCATTTTGCCCAAAGTGTAAAAATACACATCGCAGGATTGGACAATCGCCCGGTGAAAGTTCACCCATCCGTGGCTCCTCCAGTCGTGATAAGTGTGTCCGTAGAAGGTGACTTGTCCCCGGCAATCCAGAGAGAAGCTGGGCTTAATCGTCCTGGTTTCCAGGGCAGCCGTTCCCGTGACAATTTTGAAAACCGATCCTGGCGCGAGCTGGGCCTGGATAGCCTTGTTCATCAAAGGCTTCTGAGGATCGTTGACCAGTTGGTTCCATTCGACGGCAGAGATACGGCGGGCAAAGTCATTAGGGTCAAAAGCCGGATGACTGACCATCGCCAAGACCTGACCGTTTTGCGGATTCAGAGCCACGATCGCCCCGGGCTGGCTGCCCAAGGCTTTTTCGGCAGCCGTTTGCAAACTCAGATCCAGAGTCAATCGGAGATCGTGTCCGGGAATGGCTTTGATGGACTTCAGTTGCCCCACTTCCCCCCCGCGACTATTAACAATCACTCGCTGCATTCCGTCCCGGCCCATTAAGAGCGAGTTGTACTCTTCCTCGATCCCTGACTTCCCCACAACATCCCCGGGCCGGAAATGTGATCCAGGCTGGGCAATTTGGCCCGCCGAGACTTCTCCCACGTAACCCAGCACTTGGGCCGCGAGCTGGTGGAAAGGGTAAATTCGCTGGGAGGCTTGAATCGTATCGAGCTGAGGATACTCGCTACGATGAGATTCAATAAATGCGACATCGGCTAGCGTCGCCAAGGGTTTAATGACGATTGGTTGGAAGCGCGGGAGGTCCCGACTTTCCCGAACCTCTTTGGCCAGCGTATGAAAATTCAGTTGCAGCCCTTTCGCAATTCCTTGCAGGGCCGCTGCCGTCAGCATTTTCGGGTTCTCACGCCGCAAAAGGACTTTGAAGGCCGGAAAATTATCCACGAGGACTCGACCGTTTCGGTCGAGAATGCGTCCGCGGGGTGCGATAATGGGGATCTCTCGAATGCGGTTGCGTTGCGCCAATCTGACATACTTGGCGTGCTCCACAACCTGTAAGCGCCAATAGCCAATCAGCAATGCGCCGAACGCAATCGCCATGAAAAATTGCAAGAAGCTGATTTTCCAGGGCGGGAAGCGGTTCTCTTCCGGAAACCTGAACTCGATCAAGCTGACGTTCCCTGTGGGCCACCCTCCGGCCCCCGGACCGTCGGGACAGCCCGCTCATCATCTTTTCCCCTCAAATGCCGTGACTTACAGCAATCTTTGAAGGCTACCACCCTAAACCCGGCCTCGCAAGCCGCGCCGCCACGCCATTCATTCCGCCGCGCATCGGCATCGGCGCGAGCAAAACCCCTCCTGGTGCTATCTCAACGCGCGTCGGCGGAGTGATTGTACAATTGCCAGCCTTTGTAGTTTCCGAGAGCTTCAACCACTGCGTTTCCATAATGGCTCCGATTCACCGCCACGTGATGCTCGAAACCATTCCTGCAGACGTATTGGAGCAGCTTTTGAAGGCCAGGAATTCTGACGACACCGTAACCACCGAAGCTCTTGACTTTATCCGACGTAATCTCGCCTTCACCGACGTACGCTCGCATCCTGCCATGTAGATCATCGGTTGAGACGCGGCAGAACGTTAAGGGTCCGCTCTTTAACGTCCCCACAATTGTCCCGAAGGTGTTTTCTCTGCCCACCGAACCCGCGATGATTTCCTGAAAATCCATCCGCGCGTCCTCAAAGAAATGTCGTGGCAGGTTGGAGCAATGAAAAATCACCGCCTTGTCGGGATCGTCTCCGTAGTTGTTGTTCCAGTCCACAATGGCGCTCGGATCACCCGATGCGAGTTGAAGGACGTACATGCCGATCATCCCAACCATATCCGTCTCGCAAGCGCTGGGCAAGAGATTATTCGACATCATGCTCATCAACGTGCAAGGGACGACGCCGAAAAATTCCTCCATTGCGGTCCAGCATTGAACCGAGGTTCCAACTAATTCGTTTTCGGCCATCCAACGGTCCACGACCACGCCAAATTTAGCCATCTTGGACAGAGAAGCCGATGGAATTCCGCGGGTAGGAACATAATTTTCTATGCGGTCGAGCTTTGCCTTAACCTCCGAGTCGTCGTCCCGCAGCCGCTGAATGCGACCGAAGACTTCGGAGAGGTCGAGAGTTTCAACCGTAATCCCTGCCCGCTCCAACAACTTTTCGCTAAACCTTACCGTATTGAACGCGGCCGGTCGCGCTCCCACAACGCCGACACGCGCGTTCTTTAACCCTTTTACAATCCGGCAAGTCGCCGCGAACATCTGGAGGTCGGATCGGAACGACCGAGAGCTGGGGGCCACAGTGTGCTCTCGGGTCAGTGTAAAACGGATTCCGTACTGCCACAGGTTGTTGCACGCGGAAATCTTGCCGCAGAAGCTATCCCGACGCGCGCCCATGAGCATTTTTTGCGGATCGTCTGGAAAAGCCTGAATGAGGACGGGAACATCCAGGTCGGCCCACCGAAGCGTGTTGGCAACAGCCCGCTCATCGCCAAAATTGGGAAGACTGACCAAGGCGCCATCAAGGGTGTCACGGTGGCGACGAAAGAGCTCGGCGCAGCGGCGCGCTTCAGCAAGCGTTTCCACAGCGCCAAACTTCGTTTCCTGCGTGTCGAGGCAAACCGCGCGGTAACCTTCTTCCTTCAAAACCCGCAGGATTTCCTCGCGCCCATCCCTGGCCAAAACGTCCGGGAAAAACCCCCGATTACCAATGATGACCCCTAACGTTAACTCGCTCACGAATTTGCGCCCTCCGGGAAGCAATCAGAAGCAGAAAGCGACAATTGTAACATGGTGCGCAACCGCCAAGCAGTAGCACGTTGCCCGCTACGCTGTCCTCTGGAATCGGTCGAAGAAACGAAACAGCACGAGGCCCAATGCGATGTTCAAAAATGCCGAGCCGGTCCAGCGCAACGTCTGAAAGGCGTAGGGGATTTCGAGGAGAGCATGTCGCAAAAAAGCCGCGAACACATTTTGCAGGATAACCAGACCGCCGATCAGGGCGACTCGAGCGGGGGATCGGTCCACGTCAAACTTGGCGCCGGCGGACGCTGCCAGATATCCGTCCACCGCGCCCACCATCCCCATTAACCCAAGGTAACTGTGCGAGAGCGCGTCTTGCAGCAAACCGAGCCCTGTCCCCAGAAAAATCCCAAAAACCTTGTCTTGTCTGGCGGCGGAGAAGTAAATGATCACGAGTAAAGGGAGGGCAAACAGTTTGGCGAGGGAGAAAATGGCGGGTAGCGTTGCCTGGAGCAAAACCGAGCCCAGAATCGAAGGCCACAGTAAAGCGGGTCGGATGCGGGAAGCTCGCGGAGGCTTGTGAAGGTTCATTGACGGAGTCGCGCGGCACGCAATCCGGAGCTCTGGCGAGGCCTCGGGCCGGCCGGCAATGGGAGTAACAACAACCCTCGTTAGGGGGTAGTCGTCCGGGGCGTCGGCGCGTCAACGGTTTTTTTCAGCAAGACCAAAACGTTGTCCAGGCGGCTTTCGTCCACAACCGGCCGCACCCAGATAGTCTTGTAAATGTTTCCTTGGCCCACGCGAAACACTTTCCCCAGCTCCAATCCTCTGGGATAAATTTGGTCCAAGCCGGAAGTCAGCACGGTGTAACCCGCTTCGACCTTCTCCTCATCCATAACGTATCGCATCTCGCAAAGGCCGCGGCCCTCGCCCTGTAGCACACCCTCCACTCCGGTCGGCTCCAACATAGCGCCGGCGCCGCTCGACGCATCCGTAAGAAGCAGCACTTGAGAAGTGTGCTCGTAGGTGGTCACAACCTTTCCCACGACCCCCTCGGGAGTAATCACCGGCATATCCTGTGCCACGCCGTCGGCGGTTCCCCGATTGATCGAGACGGCCGCCGATCCTGGACTGGGACTCCAGGCAATGACCTGTGCAGCCAAGGTCGCATAGTTGAAATGCGACTTAAATTTCAACAGAGAGCGCAGGTGGTTGACCTCCCGGACTTGCGCGGAAAGTAATTGGAGGCGGGTTGCATCTGTCGCCAACTTTGCGCGGAGCGCCCCGTTTTCGCTTTGCGCCTCCCACAAATCTCCCACGTTGCGCCCCGCCGCCTCAACCGATTTTACGGCTCCGTGGATAACATGCTCTGCGGGCATGAACAGGGCGGCAGCCCAAACATGAACCAGGCGCACATTCCGGCCCCGCGTGATTTGTACAGAGAGAAGAACGAGCTGCGCCAGAAGGACGGTCAACAAAACGAAAAAGGATCCGCGCCGCGCCACAAAGCCACGAACACGGCCACGGGGGTGCCGGTCGAGACATCTTGACAAATCTGAGGACTCGATCCAGTTCGAATCCGGCATCGAGAATCACGCGGGGAAGCGTTGTCGCCGCTCGCCCATCCCTCTGGCGTTTCGGGCAGTTGAATCGGCGCTACCTCCGCCGGGGTTATTCTATCGCAACTCGTCGCAAGAGATTAAAATCCGTCAACATGCGCCCCGTTCCAAGAACCACGGAAGCCAGAGGATCCTCGGCAATCGAAACGGGCAACCCCGTTTCTTCGCGGATCCGTTTGTCGAGGTTTTTGAGCAACGCCCCGCCACCCGTGAGGACAATTCCACGGTCGGAGATATCGGCGGAGAGTTCCGGCGGCGTCCGCTCCAACGCGACCCGAATCGCGTTGAGAATCGTGGCCACGCATTCCGAAAGAGCGTCGCGAATCTCCGTATCGTCAATGGTGACGGTTTTGGGAATGCCTTCCAGGAGATGCCGCCCTTTAATTTCCATCGTGAGCGGCTTCTCCAGCGGATAAGCGGAGCCGACCTCCACCTTGATCTGCTCCGCCGTTCGCTCGCCCACCAAAAGGTTGTATTTGCGCTTCAGATAAGCCGTGATGGCCTCATCCATTTCGTTGCCAGCCACTCGTACCGATCGGCTATAGACGATGCCGGACAGCGAGATGACGGCGATATCCGTCGTGCCACCGCCGATATCCACAATCATGCTGCCGGACGGCTCCGTAATGGGCAGGCCGGAGCCAATCGCCGCCATCATCGCCTGCTCCACCAGATAGACCTCGCTCGCTTTGGCTCGGAACGCTGAATCCTGCACCGCCCGCTTTTCAACCTGCGTGATCTCCGAGGGAACGCCAATGACGATGCGCGGATGGACAAACATCTTCCGATTGTGGGCCTTTTGGATAAAATGGTTGAGCATCTTCTCCGTCACCTTGAAATCGGCGATGACGCCGTCCTTCAAGGGGCGGATGGCGACGATGTTTCCCGGGGTCCGACCCAGCATTTCCTTGGCCTCTCGTCCCACCGCTTCAATCTCGCCGGTGACTTTATTGATGGCGACGATGGAAGGATCGTTGACCACAATGCCTTTCCCTTTTGCATACACCAGCGTGTTCGCCGTCCCAAGATCAATCGCCAAGTCGGAAGAGAACACGCTAAACAACGAACGTAGGTTCATGGGTTGCTCGTAGCCTTCCCTAATGGAGTGGGATACCCCCTGCCGGGGTAAATTACTCGATCACGACGGTCTTCCGGATCGTCTTCGTGTTACCGTGACGGTCTTGCGCCGTGATGGTGATTTCATTTGAGCCCCTGGAGGGCAGGGGTGCGGTAAAATGCCGGAACGTTCCGTCGGGGGCGATATTAAAAACTTGCTCGTTGTTAATGATGACGGTGGACCCGGGTGCGGTTCGGCCAACGAGTTCGACCACTCGCCCGTGCTGGATGATCCGAGTAATCTCCAGAAAAGCCTGGTGACCGCTCGATACCTGCTGCACCAAATTGAATCGGTTGGCGATGGAAGGCTGGCTCTCCGTGCCATGCGCGTCAATGGAAGCTACGGCCCAGTAATAAACACCCTCCTCCAAGCCGGAGACCCCGGCGGACGTCCGCCCCTCGATTTTCTTATCCACCACCAGATTAGAGAACATCCCCGATGGCGATATCATCAACTCATACCCTGTCGCTCCCGGCACGGCGGACCACCGGAAGGCAATTTGCGTGGCCTGCGGATCTTTCGTCACGGTCAGCGCCATATTCACAGGGGAAATCAGCGTTGGCGGGGCAATAATCTTCTCTCGCACCATGCCCGGCTGTTGCGAGGAGAATTTGACTCCTTCATATTGTCCAAGGGTCAGGGTCATGGAGCCTCGCGTGACATTGGCGCTGCCAGCGTCAATCGTTAATTGATGAAAATCTTTTTGAGGATCGTTCTGGACCACGGCGCGGCTCTCCTGCCCCAGGGAAGCCACGGCATTGGAAAAGGAGACCTGGGAGGTCGAGCCCGGAGCTTCGAATCGTCCGGTGGCTAGATCCACGGTGCCCGAAGTTACCTGGACAGCCACGTGGGTCGCCCGCGTCACAGGGTCTTGCCCGCTTTCCTCGACGACGATCAATGAGTTGGACTTGACCAAGTAATTTGTTCCGTCGGCGAAGATGATACGGGCTACCCCGTCGCTCCCCGTTTGAACAAAATCACCGCGTTCCAGCGCCGTGTTATAATCGGCGTTCACCCATTTGGGCGACTGGGGCTTTCGCACTCGCACGGTCCCGTCAATGTTGACAAAGTGGGCCTCGCGCGTGGACGGCAAGATCTCCTTGCCCCCCGTCCGAACAAGCCCTGCGGTAAGGGCGTGAAGCGCGTTTTCAGCTTTGCGGCTGAAGTAATTCGGCGCAATCAGATAGCAAACGAGAGCCACGAGCAAAATCCCCAAGGTCGAATAGAAAGTGATCGTCCGGTAGGAGATTGTCGTCCACTCGACCTCTACCTTACGGCCTTGTTCTGGCGTGGGTGCTCTGGTGACGATACCCATGCTGACTGCAACCAAAAGTCATTTTTGACCAAAGCGGCCATGGGGTCAAGTAGAATCCTCATGGACCGGCGTGGACGCCCGCCGGTAAGGCTTCCCGCTCTGCACAAGGTCGCATTTTGCGGGCCGTCGGTTATAATATGATTAGACGGATCGGGTGTTGAGCCGAGGAGCGTGAATGTTTCGAGTTTTTAAGAGGCATCGCGAAAAGGTCAAGAAATACCTTCTGGTTTTTTTCCTGAGCATCGTTTCGATCGGGATGGTCGTCACGCTGGCCCCGCTGCCGGTCGGCAACTCGAATGTGAACGGGTCCAACGTGCTTGCGACGATCGGCAGCGACAAGATCACCACGACGGACTTGCAAGAATCCCTCCAAAGCCGCTTGCGGAATTCCCCCCTAGGTAACGATGCGGCGATTATCCCGGCGATCGCTGGGACGGTATTGAACGACATGGTGATGCAACACGCTCTGACTCAGCAGGCTCGCGCCATGGGCCTTGAGGTCTCCAATCAAGAGCTACGGGCAGCTTTGGTGGCTGAGCCTTGGCTATATCAAAGCGGCCGGTTCATCGGGGTCGCTCAGTACGAAAACATCGTTCAGGAAGAAACGGGAATGTCCGTCCCCGAGTTTGAAGGGCAACTTCGTCAGAGCTTGTTGCTTGATAAACTCCGGTCGGTGATATCCGACGGGGCGGAGGTCACGCCCGCCGAAGTTCAGGCGTCGTTTATCCGCCGCAACACGAAAGCCAAGATTCAATACGTTGTTTTTGATCCAAGCCAATTCCAAAAAGCCGTTCAAGTAAACCCAAAGGCGCTACAAACCTATTTCGACCAGCATCGCGATGCCTATCGCGTCCCGGAAGAGCGTCAGGTCCAATACGTCATCATCGGCACCGACCAAGTTCGCTCCCAGGTCAGCGTGACCAACCAGGAAATGCAGGACTACTACACGCGGCGTCTTTCGGACTATCGGGTTCCAGACCGCGTCAAGGTTGCCCAGATTCTGTTCAAAACTACCGGAAAGAGTCCGCAGGAAATTGCGGCGCTTAAGAAAACCGCGGCTTCCGTTTTGGCCAAGATTAAGGCTGGAGCGCACTTCGGTCAAATGGCCGAGCAATATTCCGAGGACGCTAGCGCTGCCAACGGGGGCTTGATTGGCTGGATCACCCATGGACAAACGGTTAAATCCTTCGAGGATGCGGCTTTCACGCTGAACCCCGGCCAGGTGAGCCATGTCATCCAGACCAGCTACGGACTGGTCATCATCAAGGTCCTGGCCAAGCAGAGCGCGCATCTTCAAACCTTCGCCGAAGTGAAAGATTCCATCCAACACACCCTCCTCGAACGGAAGGTTGCAGCAGCTCAACAAGCTCTTGCGCAGAGTCTTGAGAATAAGCTCGCGGCTCATCCGAACCAATTCAAGGCGCTTAGCCAACAGGCTGGACTCGCCGTCCACGAGACTCCGCTGTTCAAATACAACACAACCCTGCCCGACTTCGGATCAAGCCAAGCGTTCCAGAATCTTGCCTTCCAACTCCAAGCGAATCAAGTTGGGCAGCCGTTCAACATTCCAAAGGGTGTGGCTATCATTCAAGTGACCCAAATTGTCCCCCCGCACGTTCCGAGCCTGAGCGAAGTGCAAACGACCGTCGAGCAGGACTACCGAAACGCCCAAGCCAAAACCCTTGCGGCTCAGAAGGCGAAAGCATTTGCGCAGGCAGTCCAAAAAGGAAACTTGCAGGCCATCGCCAAAACCGACGGCTACGCCGTCAAGGAGAGCAAGGATTTCTCGCGGCAGGGCTACATTGATGGCGTCGGCAGTGCTTCCGATCTCTCAGCCGCATTTACATTATCTCCCGGCCAGATTGCCGGACCGGTCTCGGTCGGTGGCAGAAAGGTAGTCTTCCAGGTGACTTCCCGAACGCCTCCCAATGAATCGGATTTCTCCGCGCAGCAAGATCAAATTCGAGAAGAATTGCTCGACCAGGCGCGGAATCTTGCCTGGGAGATTTATCGGGAAAACTTAAAGGCGCATCTCATCCGAACCGGACGCTTGAAGATGAACCCCGCGGCTTTGAAGACCTTTCTCGCCAGTTATGCGGGCCAGCGGTAAAATCGCCTGTGTGTGACGGAGAATTCCTCCCCGATGCCGCGATTATCTAAAGTTTCTACAGAACAGGCGGACGAGAAAACTCGCCGGATTTTCGACCAATTCCTCGAAGAGCGTGGCAATATCCCGAACATGTTCCGCACCGTTGCCCACCGTCCGGAAATCCTCCGCACGATGACGGAACATTTCCGTAGCGTGATGAATGCCGGCACGGTGGACAAGAAGCTCAAGGAAATGGTCGCCGTCCGCGTCTCGCATTTGAACGGCTGCGATTACTGACTGAACTCACACGCTGCCTTGGCAAGGCGGCTGGGCGTTTCCCCCGATGAATTGGAAGCTCTGACGCGCGGCGATTTGTCCCGCTTTGCGCCCCGCGAGCAGGCCGCGCTGGCTTTTGCCGAGAAATTGACGCTCGATTCACGTCAGGTCTCCGACCCGGTCTTCAATAGCCTTCGCCGGCATTTTGACGAGGGCGAGATCATCGAAATTGCCGCTGTCGCCGGCATCTTCAATTACTTCAATCGGTTCAACAACGCCCTGCAAATGCAGCCGACAAAATAAGAACACCCTGTGCTGAGCATGTCCGCTTGCGGCGCGTCTCAAGTTCAGTGATCGCGCGGCGTGAAGACGGCCGCGGCGCCGGAATGGCACGCCGGGCATCGAACGCGGCCGTAGATCTTTGGCTTGACCTGCCTATGTCGCTCCGACATAATGCCCGCAAGACAACCTTAGCCGGTGCGCCGATGATGCGGGAGATTCGCCAGGTCGCCGTGTTGGGAGCAGGCACCATGGGAGCACGAATCGCCGCCCATCTTGCCAATGCGCGAATTCCCTGTGTGCTGCTGGACTTGCCGTCAAATTCCCTTGAACGCGGGGATCGGCCGCCCGACCTCTCTCGACCGGATTCTAAAGTCCGCAACCGCTTGGCCGAAACCGGACTCGCCGCGGCTCTCCGGTCGAGGCCTCCTGCGTTCTTCGCGCCGGAAGCTGCTCGCTTGATTACCTTGGGCAATCTGGAAGACGACCTCGCCCTCCTCAAAAATTGCGATTGGATCATCGAGGCGATTGTCGAGGACCGCGAAGCCAAACAGACACTGTACCGCGCCGTGGAATCCGTGCGGGCCAGCGGCTCCGTTGTCAGTTCCAACACCTCGGGAATCTCCATTGCCCGTCTGGCGGACGGTTTCAGCGGCGACTTCCGGCGGCATTTCCTCGGCACTCACTTTTTCAACCCCCCCCGCTACATGAAGCTGCTGGAGATGATTACGACGCCCGAGACCGATCCCGCGGTGGTCGAGAGAATCGCGCAGCTTGGCGAAACAGTTTTGGGCAAAGGGGTCGTTCGGGCTAAGGATACTCCGAACTTTATCGCCAATCGCATCGGGACCTTTCTCACTCTGATCGCTCTTCGGCAAGTCGCCGAGGGCAACTTCACCATCGAAGAAATTGATGCGCTGACGGGTCCGGTGATCGGCCTGCCGAAATCCGCCACCTTTCGCACTCTGGATTTGGTTGGACTGGACGTTTTGGTTCATGTGGTGCGAAATCTTGCCGGAGCGCTGCCGGACGACGAGCAGCACGATCTTTTCCGAATTCCGGATTTTGTTACCGCGATGACCGCGAGCAATCTCTTTGGAGAGAAGACCGGCCAAGGCTTTTACAAAAAAGTTCCGGCCCGCGATGCCTCGCAGGGCAGCGAGATCCTTGCCCTCGATCTCAAAACCCTCGAGTACCACCCGCAAAAAAAACCCGGCCTGCCTTCGCTGGAGATGCTGCGAGCTGTTGAAGACCTCCGCCAGCGTGTCAAAGCTCTCTACGCTGCTCGAGACCGCGCGGGAGATTTTTACCGCAGGTTTTTCGGCGACGCCTTCCATTATGCCGCCTGCCGCATTCCGGAAATTGCCGACGATGTTGTCTCGGTGGACCGCGCGATCAAATGGGGGTTCAACTGGGAGCTGGGTCTTTTTGAGCTCTGGGACGAAGTGGGCGTGGAGTCGGTCGCTCAAAGCTGGAAAGCGCAGGGCCAAGCCATTCCTCCTCTGGTTGAGAGGCTGCTCGCGTCGGGCCGGAAAACCTTTTACTCCTCGGCAGAAGGAGAGGCGCGTTATTTCGATTTCGCCACCCGAGAGGATAGACCGCTTGAAGACCCGCCCGGAGTGCTGCTGCTAGCCTCTCTTAAGGAGCGACGCAAGGAGATCAAGCGCAATCCCGGCGCCAGCCTCATTGATTTGGGAGAAGCGGTGCTGAACCTCGAGTTTCATTCAAAGATGAACACCATCGGCCCGGACACCGTGGCGATGATGCACGCCGGCCTCAAGCTGCTGGAAAATTCCTTTACCGCCATGGTCATCGGCAATCAAGCCGCGAACTTTTCCGTCGGCGCCAATTTGATGCTGGTCCTGATTTCAATCCAGGAAGGCGAGTGGGACGAACTCGATGAGGCCGTTCGCGCTTTCCAAGACGTCAACATGGCTCTGAAATACGCTCCTCGCCCCGCTGTCGCTGCTCCCTTTGGGCTGACGCTCGGCGGTGGCGCGGAGATCACTCTTCACGCCGCTCGCGTCCGAGCCGCGGCCGAAACCTACATGGGCCTCGTCGAGGTCGGCGTGGGACTGATTCCCGCTGGCGGCGGCGCCAAGGAAATGCTTCTTCGAGCCATGGACAAGGCCGCTGGAAGCGAAGATCCGTTTGAAGGCGTCAAGGATGTTTTCCAGACCATCGGCAGGGCCAAAACTTCGTCCAGCGCCGAGGAGGCCAAAAAACTCGGCTACCTTTCCGAGCGCGATTCCTTCAGCATGAACCGCGATCGCCAGATCGCTGATGCCAAGCAACTGGCACTCGATCTTGTGAAACTCGGTCATCGGCCCGGAAAGCCGCGCGAGGATATTCCGGTTCTTGGCCAGTCCGCGTTGGCCAAAATGAAGCTCGGCCTGCACCTGCTGCGCCGCGCCGAATATATCTCCGATCACGATGTGGTCATCGGAACTCACCTGGCTAAGATTCTATCCGGCGGCGGAGAGTTTACGTCGCCCCAGCGCGTCTCCGAGCAGTACCTCCTCGACCTCGAGCGCGAAGCGTTTTTGAGCCTTTGTGGCGAGCGAAAAACTCAGGAGCGCATCCAGCACATGCTCAAAACCGGCAAGCCGCTGCGAAATTAGGCGGCCCACTGTCCCAGGCGGAAGCAAAACTCGCCGCGATGCTGTGGGGCGCTCAGGAGGTTGATGATGCAAGAAGCTCTCATTGTTTCTGCCGTGCGCACGGCAGTTGGCAAAGCGCCGCGCGGCGCGCTGCGGAACACTCGCCCGGACGACATGGCGGCGGCAGCGATCCGCGAAGCCGTGCGTCGCGTGGCCGGTCTCGACGCGAACGACATTGAAGATGTGATTCTCGGTTGCGCCATGCCCGAAGCGGAGCAAGGCAACAACGTCGCTCGAATTGCTGCGCTGCGCGCCGGGCTTCCGGTCGGCTGTTCGGCAATGACCATCAATCGGTTTTGCTCTTCCGGCCTTCAATCCATCGCGCTCGCCGCGGAACGGATTATGGCGGGTTTTGCGGATTGCATCATTGCCGGCGGGGCGGAAACCATGAGCATGATTCTGATGGGCGGCTATCATTTTTCGCCCAATCCCTATCTGATGGACCATTATCCCGACACTTATCTCAGCATGGGCCTGACCGCCGAAAACCTGGCGCGGAAATACTCGATCAGCCGCGAGCAGCAGGACGCTTTCGCTCTTCAGAGCCACCAACGCGCCCTCGCGGCGATAGACGCGGGAAAGTTCAAAGAAGAAATTCTTCCGCTCGAAGTGGTGGAAGTCAGTTTGAACGGCTCGAACAAGCCACAGAAGCGGACGATGACGTTTGCCACCGACGAAGGCCCGCGCCGCGATACCTCCGCCGACGCGCTCGCCAAGCTCGCGGCCGCCTTCCACGCCCACGGCACGGTCACCGCCGGAAATGCTTCCCAGATGAGCGACGGCGCCGCTGCCGCCGTGGTGATGTCGGCGGAAAAGGCCAAAACGCTCGGGGCAAAACCGCTTGCTCGCTTTGTCGGTTACGCGGCGGCGGGCTGCCCGCCGGAAGAAATGGGTATCGGGCCGGTGTTCGCCATCCCCAAGGCGCTGCGCCTGGCGGGCCTTAAGCTCGCCGATATGGATCTCATCGAGCTGAACGAAGCCTTCGCGGCGCAGGCGCTGAGCGTCATTCAACAAGCCGAGCTCGACTTGGAAAAAACAAACGTCAACGGCGGCGCCATCGCGCTCGGCCATCCGCTGGGCGCGACGGGAGCCAAGTTGACGGCTACCCTCCTCAGCGAAATGAAACACCGCCAGGCGAAATACGGAATGGTCACCATGTGCGTCGGCGGCGGCATGGGCGCCGCAGGAATTTTTGAGAACTTGCAGTGAGAGCGACCCGGTTAGCGCGGCGGGTAGCCGC
>JAJYNF010000134.1 GCA_021786455.1 Acidobacteriota bacterium | reverse complement strand
GCCAGGTTCTTCACGCCGAGGTTCGTTTGGGCGGCAAGGTGATTTCCCAAAATTCGCTCGATCTATACTTTTATCCCCACGCTCGGCCCGTCTCGCCTCCCACGCTGTCGTTTGACGACCCGAACGGCGCGCTGCAATCGTTGGCCGGCCAGATGCGTCGCCGCGGATATTCGGAAACCAGCAGCGCCACGCTTCTGATGACCACGGGTTTGAACGCTCAAGCCCGCCAAGTCCTCGCCCATGGAGGCCATGTTCTTCTTCTCGCCGCGTCTCCGCAAACGGTTTCTCCAACCCTCCACGTGGTCGCCCGCAAAGGGAACCTGACCGGCGATTGGATTTCTGATTTCCCCTGGATTCGCAAAAATCAGCCGCCCTTTGAAGGTATCGGCTTCACGACGATTCAGGGTTTTGAAGCAGAAAGCATTACGCCAAAAACGGTCGTGCGCGGAATTCCACCAGGTGACTTCAAAGACGTTTTGGCCGGCATGTTTTACGGATGGTTGCACCAGAACGTCGGGACGCTCGTTCAGGCGCGTTACGGCAAGGGGCGACTTTTGATCTGCACGCTCTCACTTGCCACCCACTACGGAAAGGACCCTTACGCCACGGCCTTGCTCGATCATTTGGTTCATTACGCGGCGTCCAACTTCACCTCGCAACTGAACATTGCGCCCTGACGCCCGAAAGGGTTCAGGCCCAAAAATGATTGCCCTTCCGTTCCCTTTGTGGTTACTATCATCCCCGTTGAATCCGATCGGCACTGCCAAGAACAGGCAACCCTTAAATGGCCGACAACCCAAGAAAATGGCGGCATCCGGGCGGCAAGTGCGGGAGGCTGTCCCGCTATGAGGGATCCCCAAGAGCGGCTCCGCGATATTCTTGAGGCCATCGTGAGGGATATCCTGAAAGCATGAACCGAGAGGGCGAGTCAGTTATCATGGGACAGGGGCATCATGGCGACTTCGATCCGCATTGAAGTCAATCCAGCCGTCTTGAAGTGGGCGCGGGAGAGCGCTGGAGTGGGGATTGAAGATGCCGCGAGGCGGCTCAAAATGCCAGCAGCCGAAGTCTCTCGCTCGGAGTCTCAGGCCACAGTGTTCACGCTCTCGCAGCTTAGGGAGCTAGCCTCGTATTTCAAGAGGCCGCTAGCGGCATTCTTGCTCCCGGCGCCGCCGCGCGAACCCTCCCCACCTCAGGATTTTCGCACGTTGCCCCATTCCCGAGACGTTTTCGACCGCAACACCCGCCTAGCAATTAGAAAGGCGCTCCGACTCCGGTCTGTTGCCAAAGACTTGATGCGGGCAGTAGGGCGAAACACAGCATCGCAGCTTGCTAGCGCCAACGTAAGCGAAGAGCCGGAGCCGCTGATCAGGCAAGAGAGAGATCGGTTGGGAATCAGCGTTGAAACGCAGCGTAAATGGAAAGACGAGCGGGAGGCATTTCGTGAGTGGCGTGCTGCGATTGAGCGCCAGAATCTCTTAGTGTTTCAGCTCCCGATGCCTGTGGAGGATGCTAGAGGTTTCTCTTTGACCGAAGATGAGCCTTACGCCATCGTCGTGAGCTCCTCGGACGCGGTTCGCGGCAGAATATTTACCCTCTTCCACGAATACGCGCATTTGCTCCTCCGCACTTCCGGAATCTGTTTGCCTCAGATTCATAGGACACCACGCAAGGGCGGAGCGGACCTGGAGCGATGGTGCAACCAGTTTGCGGGCGCATTCTTGGTCCCTGCTACGGAGGTCTCCTCGCTTGTCCGGGCTGGGCCAAAAGAGTTAACTGGACAAGCTATCCTCGATGCCGCGCAGGTCATCGCCACTCAATTCAAGGTCAGCGACCAAGTAGCGCTTTGGAGGCTCCGCGATTTGGGCAAGGTATCACAGAGGTCGTTTCAACAAACGATGAAACAATACGCGGCGAGAACGAGAGGAATCAAGAAGCCGGGAGGCCCCGTAGCGCCTGCCAAGAGGTGTATTGTTCAAAACGGCACCCTGTTTACCTCGCTTGTTATCGAGGCGAGAGGGAGGGGGCTTGTGTCGTATTCGGACGTCGCGGACTACTTGGGCGTAGGTCTGAAGCACTTGCCAGAAATTGAGTCATCCTTAGCGGCTGTTGCGGCATGAGCGCTCCATGGCTTCGGACATTTACTGTATTGACGCGAGTTCGCTTATTGAAATCAAACAACGCTTCCTTCGCAAGGTCTTTCCGGGGGTGTGGGAAGAAATCGAGAGATTGGTTCACGGCGGGCGGCTCATCGCACCCGATGAAGTCTTTCGGGAAATTGAAAATGACGATGTGCTTGGGGCCTGGGCCAGGCAATACAGGAGGATGTTCGTTAAGCCGAGCCAGGAACAAATGGACGCAGCGAAGGAGGTCGCCCCACAATTCCCGAAGCTGGCGAAGCCGGGTAAGTTCGGTCCCGCGGCAGACCCTTTCGTCATCGGACTTGCACATTTGAAGGCCCTGGAACTTAAGTGGACTCTGCTAGCGCCAAAACCCGAATGCATCGTCGTAAGTGAAGAGCGCGGGTCAGGCGGTATCCCAGCCGCGTGCCAGCATTACAAGCTCACCTGCATATCGCACATCGGAATGTTCGAGCGAGAAGGTTGGGTATTTCGACGCTCCGAGTAACGGGGAGGAAGCACTATGCCCAAGACCGGAACAGTCCATAGCAGCGGGCGGGCGATCCTGTGCCGAGGACTGGAGCAATAGCTCGTGAGGCATTTGATT
>JAJYNF010000297.1 GCA_021786455.1 Acidobacteriota bacterium | reverse complement strand
TGGAGTGGCAGAGGCGCGGCAGCTCTTCGAGCAAGGAAGGGCGACACTGTTCGTGGATGTTCGCTCGCCGAAAAAGTATGCCGCGGGGCATATTCCTGGCGCATTGGACGTCCCCTCCGGCGGTTTTACACCCGGAGCTGGAAGCTTGCCGAAGAACAAAACCATCGTTCTGTATCAAGGCGGGCTGGCAAGCGGTGATATTTGCGCCGCCAGCCGGGCCGCCGGCCGCGCGTTGTTGTCGCGGGGATTCCCTTATCAAAGGGTTAAGGTGTTGAAGCAAGGCCTGGCGGGCTGGCAGAAGGCTGGTCTGCCAGTGCAGCCCTGAAAACCGGGGAGGGCGGCATTCGGTTTGACATCTCTATTCCTTGCGGTTACCAAGCTCCTTCTCTTCATCGTATGGGTGCGACCTTGGCCGTCGGCGGGCCGCTAGGGGTCCAGCCATCTCGGCCCGGCGCGCCCAGCGGGAGCATGGCGGAGACCTTTGGAAGAAAGCGGACTTGATCGAAGAGGCTCTAGACGAAGCTGTTGATCTGTGCGTTTACCTCGATACCTTGCGCTAAGTTTTCACTCTCCTGCTCTTAATACGCTCGCGATACACGTTGAGAGCTCCCGGGGAACGCTTCGACATCCATTTCTCGAAGTCGGCTGCGAGGCTTTCGAGGTTCTCGCCCATGTGCGGATCCTTAAAGGCTTGGCGCATCTGGGCTGCCAAGGGCTTGAGCCTCTCCCATACCCCGAAAAATTCCGTTTGGCTCTCGAAGAAAAACTCCGGCTTAATGAGGCCGTGATTGACGATCGAAGCCACCATCTCCCAGTAGCCGCTTACCATGCGGAAGAATGCATTCGACTCGGAGCCCCAGGGGCACTGCTGCTCGAATTTCTCCATGGTCGTCGCCGTGAATTCCCGCGCGAACCATTCGCGAGCTTTGCGAAGCCTCTCTTCCCGACGAAGTTCATAGAGCTTCAGCATCAGCTCGGCATCGTGATGATCGGGATGCTCTCGCATGGTTGCCTCCTGACCTGCCACTTTGACTTTTGAATTGACCTTCTTGGAGCCGCAGCCGGGTTACGAGGCAGCGGATCACTACCGCGAACTCTTAAGCGCCTCGAGACGCTCTTTGACAGCCACATAGACCTCTTCGGCCGTGATGGCCTTCATGCACTCGTGCGTGCCGAGCCAGCAGGTAAATACTTTCTTGCCAATCAGCGGAATCGTCTCTGCCAGCTCATCAGGATTATAGCAAGGGGAGCACGAAACGCCCGCCCATAAAACTTTGTGCCTGTCGCCCAAAGGCGGATTATAGCCGGGATGGGACGGCCCGAAAATCGCTACCACCGGAGCGCCTTGCGCAGCCGCGATATGCATGGGGCCGGAATCATTCGCGATGACGACGCCGCAGGCGCCAAGGAGGGCAGAGAACGTTCCCAGGTCGAGACCGGATACCACCCGAAGCGGCTGAGTCGTCATGTTGGAAAGCGTTGCCGAAACAAAAGGCTCGTCTCCAGGGCCTTGCAGCAGTAAGACCTGTGCGCCCTCGCGTGTCGAGAGTAAATCCGCCAACTGACCAAAACGCTCCGGTAACCACCGCCTAGCCGGTTCAGAAGATCCTGCTGTCTCGCAGCCACCAGGGTGAATGCCGATCAACGGCCGGGCCGGGTCATAACCCCATTCGCGCAACAGGGAGGAAGCACGCTCGCGTTGAGCCGGCCCTGGATCGAAGTGGAGTTTCGGCTCGGGGGCCGGTTTGCCGAGCAGCGTCATTAATTGCACAATCTGCTTGACCTGCGAGCGACGTGGGTCGAACGGAATGCCCGCCGTTAAGGCAAACCCGTGACGTTTCCAATAAAACCCCAAACGCCGCGGAATGCCCGCCGCTACGGCCAACAACGATGGAACAAAATAGCGATGCAGTATGAACGCCGTATCGAACTGCTCGCGCCGCAGTGCGCGAAGCAATCCGAACCATTCGCGCTTGCTCGAAGGCGCGGTGAAAATCCGATTAACATCAGCGTTGCCTTCCAGCACCGCAACGGCCTGCCGCCCAATCAGCACGGAAAGATTTGCGCTCGGATAGTTTTCCCGCAAAGCCCGAACCAAGGCGGTTGCGGCCAACGTATCGCCCAATCCTCCGCGGCGGACAATCAGGATTTTTCTCGGCGCCCCGAGGTCCGCCAGCTTGCGGAAGCGCCGCGCAAGTCCAAAAAGAGCTATTCCGAGGCTACACAACATGTTAATGAAAAATACTCTGGCGCGGCCCCCGAATGACCGTGGGGGTATTTTGAACGGCACATCTTGCCAGGCCATGACTCCCCGAACCATCGAATAAACCCTTAGTTATTTGGGGGGGCTGTAGGTGCGTCCGCCTGGCCCCTCCATTCAGCAATTCCTCAGTTGGACGGGGTAGGGCGGGGTCCTTTGTATTCAAGTTGAGCCACCAAGGAAGCAGCACTCTTTCGCTCCTGGAGATAGCTTCGCAAGGCTTCGTCAGTACTCTTCATGCGATCCAGGCCAAGTTCCTGGAGGAGCTTGTTTGCCAACGCGGAGTAAAGTGGGCGTGGGCCTCCCCAGCCGGCTAAGCCGTGAGGAATGGATTTCAGGTCAGCCTTGACGCCGGCGAGCTCAAAAATCCGCTGCGCAAACTCAAACCAGCTCCATTCGCCATGATTGCACACGTGAAAGGTTCCGAAGCGTGCGCCTTCCAGCAGCAGAGCGACCTGTTCTGCTACCTCGCGTGTT